>DASVTJ010000152.1:0-2487 GCA_036387635.1 Duganella sp. | reverse complement strand
CCACCCCCGCGCCGCCCGGCCAGCCGAGCCAGGTGGACGGCGTGACCGTGTACACCGTCGATGGCGTCAACCCCGTCACCGGCCTGGCCACGCGCACGGTCACGGTGCCGACGGTGCTGTCGACGCGGTCGGACGATATCAGCAGCCCCAATCCCGGCCTGGCCGATATTCCGCTCGGCGCGGTCGACGGCGGCCTGATGGTGAGCCTGTCGAGCGGCGCCGGCGTGACCGTGGAGGGCACGCCGAGCCTGCTGGGCAATGAACAGGCGCGGCAGGATCTGCTCGACCGCATCGCCCAATTGACCACGCCGGGCTCGAGTGAGCAGGCGGTCATGAGCGGGCAGGGCGCCGGTTTCCTGCAAGGACTGTCGAGCGAGGTGCTGTTGCAGACCGCGACGCTGACACCGACCTGGAGTGCCGGCGCGGCCGGCGGCACCCTGATCATCTCTGGCGATTCGGCCGTGCCGCCGGCCGGCGGCCACAACCCGACCGCGATCGGCCTGGTGATCGACGCCGGCCAGCTGGCGGCCGGCGCCACGCTGCAACTCGATAACATCGACTTCGCCGCCATCGTGGGGGCCGCCACGTTGCGCGGCGGCGCCGGTCCGGGCATCGTGGTCGGCGACGACGCGGCGCAAAACATCCTGCTCGGGGCCGGCGACGACCGCCTGTTCGGTGGCGGCGGCAACGACATCGTCGGCAGCGCCGGCGGCGACGATTATCTCGACGGCGGCAGCGGCAACGACACGGTGGTCGGCGGCATCGGCAACGACAGCCTAGTCGGCGGCGACGGCGACGACGTACTCCAGGGCGGGCGCAGCGACGCCGGCACGTGGAACTTCTATATCGGCGGCGACGGCAAGTTGACGGCGATGCACCGGACTTCCGTGTTCGCGCCGACGCAGGCGGAGATTTTGCCGCTGTCGGAACTGAACGGCGCCGCCCCCGGGTTGGCCTTCCTGGGCGCCCGGCAGGGCGACTTGAAGAACCTGGCGCTGTTGTACCAGGCCGCGTTCGACCGCGCGCCGGATCTGGCCGGCTTGAATTTCTATGTGCGCCTGGGCGCGACGATTGAAGCGGTGGCGAACGGATTCGTGCAATCGAAGGAGTGGCTCGATGCCGGCTACGGCAAACTGAGCGACAGCGCCTTTGTCGAGCACCTGTACCAGCAGGTGCTGCACCGCGCGCCGGAACAGGCCGGGATGGACCACTGGCTGGCCAAGCTGGGCGGCGCGTCCGGCGCGCCGGCGCTCGACCGCTCGACCGTGCTGCTGGCCTTCGCGCTCAGCGACGAACACCAGGCCGTCCGCGCCAAGGCCGGCGCGCTGCAAGTGGTGTCGGTGACGCTGGCGGGCGAGGGCGACTGGCTCGCCAACAGTGGGGACGACCGCCTGGAGGGCGGGGTCGGCAGCGACCTCCTTTCCGGCGGCGACGGCATCGACATCGTGGCTTACAGCGGCAAGCAGGCCGATTACAAGATATTGCTGACCGGCGCCGGGGAGGTCCAGGTGGCCGACCGTGCCGGCAGCGATGTCGACACGCTGCGCGGCATCGAAATCGGCGCCTTCGCCGACGGCAATGTCAACCTGCGCTTTACGCAGGCGGCACCGGAGACGCTAAAGAACCTCGGCCTGCTGTACCAGGCCGTGCTGGACCGTCCGGCCGATTTGGCGGGGTTCAATTGCTGGGTCGACAGCGGCCTCGATGCCGTCGCCCTGGCGCGCGGCTTCGCCGCATCGCAGGAGTTCGCCCAGCGCTACGGCACGATGGACGATGCCCGGTTCGTACAAGCGCTGTTCGGTAACAGCGGCTTGGCCAGTGGGGCGGTCGGCGGCGCGCAGGCGTGGACCGATTATCTCGACAACCATACGCGCGCCGAACTGGTCGCGGCGTGGGCCGCGAATGAGGCAGTGGCGGCAGCCAACTTCGCCAACCAGGGCTTGTGGCTGGTGTGAAAGTAAGCAGGCAGCTTCTTGATTGGCTTTAACTATCAAATCTATAAATACATATAGCTTTTACTTATCGCACTGCCTCGTTACAATGAAGTTACTTTATGTAACGAGGAGCAACGCCATGACCCAGCCACCTATCACCACCGCGTCCGGCATCCCGGTCGCCGACAATCAAAACTCCGTCAGCGCCGGCGCGCGCGGCCCGCTGCTGCTGCAAGACTTCCACCTGATCGAAAAACTGCAGCACTTCAACCGCGAGCGCATTCCGGAACGCGTGGTCCACGCCAAAGGCTCGGGCGCCTACGGCACCTTCACCGTCACCCACGACATCACCGGCTTCACCAAGGCCAGGCTGTTTGCCGAAGTGGGCAAGCAGACCGAGACGTTCGTGCGCTTCTCGACCGTCGGCGGCGAGCGCGGCAGCGCCGACACCGAACGCGATCCGCGCGGCTTCGCCATGCGCTTTTATACCGAGGACGGCAACTGGGACCTGGTCGGCAACAACACGCCGATGTTCTTCATCAAGGACGGCATC
>DASVTJ010000151.1:0-7005 GCA_036387635.1 Duganella sp. | reverse complement strand
TCAACGGTGATCAGCGACTGATCGACCTTGATCGTATCGCCGACCTTGATCATCAACTCAATGATTTCAACTTCCTTGAAATCGCCGATATCCGGGACTTTAACTTCCACAATGCTCATAGCGTTTGCTCCGTATTCTATTTATTGGGTCACCGGATTTGGCTTGTTCGGATTCAGGCCGTACTTGACGACTGCTTCCTCAACCACCTTGACGTCGATCTTGCCTTCTTCCGACAGCGATTTCAGCGCGGCGACCGTGATGTAGTAGCGGTTCACCTCGAAGAATTCACGCAGCGCGGCGCGGGTGTCCGAACGGCCGAAACCATCGGTGCCCAGCACGCGGTAGGTGCGGTCTTTCGGGATAAAGGCGCGGATCTGTTCAGCAAAGGCGCGCATGTAATCGGTCGTCGCAACGATAGGACCGGAGGTATCCTTCAGCAGCTGGGTCACGTAAGGTACGCGTGCTTCCTTGGTCGGGTTGACCAGGTTCCAGCGCTCGGCGTCCTGGCCGTCGCGCGCCACCAGGGTCAGCGACGGAGCGGACCACACGTCGGCGGCGATGTTCCAGTCGTTCTTCAGCAGTTCCGCCGCGAAGATCGATTCGCGCAGGATGGTGCCGGAGCCGATCAGCTGCACGCGCTGGGCGGCGTCCTTGTCACCCTCTTGGAGCAGGTACATACCCTTCAGGATGCCCTCTTCCTGGCCCGGCTTGATGCCCGGGTGCGGGTAGTTCTCGTTCATGATGGTGATGTAGTAGAACACGTCTTCCTGTTCTTCCACCATGCGGCGCATACCGTCCTGGATGATCACGGCGACTTCGTGGCCGAAGGTCGGATCGAACGGCATGCAGTTGGGGACCGCCGCCGCGAACAGGTGGCTATGGCCGTCTTCGTGCTGCAAGCCTTCGCCGTTCAACGTAGTGCGGCCGGCGGTGCCGCCCATCAGGAAGCCGCGTGCGCGCATGTCGCCGGCAGCCCACACCAGGTCGCCGATACGCTGCATGCCGAACATCGAGTAGTAGGTATAAAACGGGATCATCACGCGGTTGTTCGTCGAATACGACGTCGCCGCGGCGATCCACGAGCTCATACCACCGGCTTCGTTGATACCCTCTTGCAGGATCTGGCCGGCCTTGTCTTCGCGGTAGTACATGACCTGGTCTTTATCGACCGGCTCATACAACTGGCCTTGCTGGTTGAAGATGCCGACCTGGCGGAACAGGCCTTCCATACCGAAGGTGCGCGACTCGTCGACCAGGATCGGCACGATGCGCTGGCCGACGCTGGAATCCTTCAGCAGCGTGGTCAGGATACGCACGTAGGTCTGGGTGCTCGATACTTCGCGGCCTTCGGCGGTCGCGTCCAGCACGTTCTGGAACGCCGACAGCGGCGGTACGGTCAGCTTCTCGTCGGCTTGCATGCGGCGCGCAGGCAGATAGCCGCCCAGCGCGGCGCGGCGCTCGTGCAGGTACTTGATTTCCGGCGAATCGTCGGCCGGCTTGTAGAACGGGATGTCGGCCAGCTGGTCGTCTGGAATCGGGATCGAGTAGCGGTCGCGCATTTCGCGCACGGCTTCGTCGGTCAGCTTCTTGGTGTTGTGCGCGGTGTTGCGCGCTTCGCCGTGCTTGCCCATTCCGAAGCCCTTGATGGTTTTCACCAGCAGGACGGTCGGCTGACCTTTGTGTTCCTGTGCGACCTTGAAGGCGGCATAGATCTTGTGCGGATCGTGGCCGCCACGGGTCAGGCGCCAGATGTCGTCGTCGGTCATGTTGGCGACCATCTCGAGCAGCTTCGGATGCTTGCCGAAGAAGTTCTTGCGCACGTAGGCGCCGTCCTTGGCCTTGTAGTTCTGGTATTCGCCGTCCAGCGTTTCCATCATCACCTTGCGCAGGATGCCGTCCTTGTCCTGCTTGAGCAGCGCGTCCCAACCCGGACCCCAGATGACTTTGACGACATTCCAGCCGGCGCCGCGGAAGTCCGCTTCCAGCTCTTGAATGATCTTGCCGTTGCCGCGCACCGGACCGTCCAGGCGTTGCAGGTTGCAGTTGACGACGATGACCAGGTTGTCCAGGTTCTCGCGCGCGGCCATGCCGATGGCGCCCAGCGATTCCGGTTCGTCCATCTCGCCATCGCCGCAGAAGGCCCAGACCTTGCGGTCGGTGGTGTCGGCGATCGAGCGCGCGTGCAGGTACTTCAGGAAGCGCGCCTGATAGATCGCCATCAGCGGGCCAAGGCCCATCGAGACGGTCGGGAACTGCCAGAACTCCGGCATCAGTTTCGGGTGCGGATACGACGACAGACCCTTGCCGTCGACTTCGCGACGGTAATGGGTCAGTTGTTCCTCGGTCAGGCGGCCTTCAAGGAACGCGCGGGCGTAGACGCCCGGCGACGAGTGGCCCTGGATGTACAGCAGATCGCCGCCGTGGGTGTCGCTCGGCGCTTTCCAGAAGTGGTTGAAGCCGATGCCCAGCATGTTGGCCAGCGAGGCGAACGAGGACAAGTGGCCACCGAGGTCGCCGTCGACGCGGTTGGCCTTGACGACCATCGCCATGGCGTTCCAGCGCATCCACGAGCGCAGCTTCTCTTCGTATTCCAGGTTGCCGGGGCAATGGACTTCGAGGTGGGCGGGAATGGTGTTGACGTAGGCGGTGTTGGCGGAGAACGGGATGTCCGAGCCGCTTTGGCGGGCCAGATCGATCAGGCGTTCCATCAGGTAATGAGCACGTTCAGGGCCCTCTTGTTCCAGCACCGCGGCCAGAGCATCCAACCATTCTTTGGTTTCCTGCGAATCAGGGTCGGTGTTTGCCGTTACCTGGTCAAGTTGAGCTGACATGTATTAAGTCTCCTGAGTTAGTGCCCGTTTTATACCGTTCTGGGCCGTTGGGAACGCTGTCTTTAATGAATTATTTACTATTACTTCAATGACGTGTGGGGATTCTAACAGTGAATTTTAGCTTTTTCAAACTATGATACGACATTTCATATCGTGGTATTTCCCTATGAAAATCTTGTGCGGCGCAGCATAGCGAAACACCCTTGGACGGGCCGCAAACAGGACGACGGACGCCGCGCCGCTTTATAATCCTGCTTTCCTCTTCACCCTGGTTAAAACATGCCTGCTCAACTGATCGACGGAATCGCCCTCTCCCAAAAACTGCGCGCCGAAATTGCTGCACGTGCCGCCGTCCTCACCGCCAAAGGCAAGAAACCCGGCCTAGCCGTGATCCTCGTCGGCGACGACCCGGCCAGCCACGTCTACGTGCGCAACAAGGTCAAAGGGTGCGAGGACGCCGGTTTCACCTCGCTGAAGGAGCAGTACCCGGCCGAGCTGACCGAGGACGCGCTGCTCGAGCGCATCGCTGCGCTCAACGCCGACCCGGCCATCCACGGCATCCTGGTGCAAATGCCGTTGCCGAAACACATCAACCCGCACAAGGTCATCGAAGCGATCTCGACCACCAAGGACGTCGACGGCTACTCGGTGCTCAGCGCCGGCGAGCTGATGACGGGCCTCGAAGGCTTCCGCCCATGCACCCCGTACGGCTGCATGAAACTGATCGAAAGCACCGGCGTCGATTTGCGCGGCAAGCACGCGGTCGTCATCGGCCGCAGCAACACCGTCGGCAAACCGATGGCGCTGCTGCTCTTGCAAGCCAACGCCACCGTCACCATCTGTCATAGTGCGACGCCGGATCTGGGCTTGTACACGCGCCAGGCCGATGTGGTCGTGGCCGCCGTCGGCCGCCGCAACACCCTGACCGCCGACATGGTCAAACCGGGCGCGATCGTCATCGACGTCGGCATGAACCGCGACGACGCCGGCAAACTGTGCGGCGACGTGGATTTTGCCGGTGTTAAAGAAGTGGCGTCGCACATCACGCCGGTGCCCGGTGGCGTCGGTCCGATGACGATCACGATGCTGTTGATGAACACGGTAGAGGCGGCCGAGCGCGCCTAGGCCAAGCGCACCTGATAGTGCCCGTACGCACGTAACCAACATATGGAAGCTGACATGACTACAGACGTACAGAACCCCCTTCTCGACTTTTCCGGCCTGGCGCGTTTCGACGCGATCAAACCCGAGCATGTCACCCCGGCCATCGACGAGCTACTGGCCAAAAGTCGCGCGGTCGTCGAGCAGTTGCAAGCGCCTTCGGAGCAAGTGACGTGGGACAACTTCGTCAAGCCGCTGGAGCACGCCACCGAGTTGCTGGGCCGCGCCTGGGGCATCGTCAGCCATCTGAACAATGTGGTCGACACGCCGGAGTTGCGCGCCGCCTACAACGAGAACCAGCCGAAGGTCACCGAGTTCGGCGCCGCGCTGGCGCAGAACGAAGCGCTGTTCGCCAAGTACAAGGCGTTGCGCGCCTCGCCCGAGTTCGACACGCTGTCGCCGGCGCGCAAGCGCATCGTCGAAAACTCGCTGCGCGACTTCCGCATGGGCGGCGCCGAGCTGCCGGCCGATAAGAAGGAACGCTTCGCCGCCATCCAGGAAGAGCACGCCGCGGTGTCGACGCGCTTTTCCGAAAACGTGCTCGACGCGACCAACGATTACAAACTGCTGGTGACCGACGAGGCTGATCTGGCCGGCCTGCCAGCCGACGTCAAGGCCGCCGCCCGCGCCGCCGCCGACAAAGACGGCAAGCAGGGCTACCAATTCTCGCTGCACTTCCCGTCCTACTATCCGATCCTGCAATTCGCCGACAAGCGTGAGCTGCGCGAGACCGTCTACCGCGCCAACGCCACCAAGGCGTCCGAACAGGGCGACGTCTTCAGCAAAAAGGACGAGTGGGACAATACCCAGAATATCGTCACCTTGCTGAAGCTGCGCGACGAGGAAGCCAAGCTGCTGGGCTACAAAAACTTCGCCGAGGTATCGCTGGTGCCGAAGATGGCGAAGTCGCCCGAGGAAGTCGTCAATTTCCTGGAAGACCTGGCCAAGCGCGCGCGCCCGTTCGCCGAGAAGGACCTGGAAGAGCTGCGCCAGTTCGCCCGCGAGGAACTGGGCATCGACGAGCTGAAGGCGTGGGACATGCCGTACGCGTCCGAAAAACTGCAGGAGCGCCGCTACGCGTTTTCCGCGCAGGAAGTGAAGCAATACTTCCCGGAACATAAAGTGGTCGGCGGCTTGTTCCGTCTGATTCAAAACCTGTTCACGGTCGAGATCAAACCGGACCACGCGCCGGTCTGGCACAAGGATGTGCGCTTCTTCCGCATCGAACGCGACGGCAAGCTGATCGGCCAGTTCTATCTGGACCTGTACGCGCGCCCCGGCAAGAGCGGCGGCGCCTGGATGGACGACGCCCGTGGCCGCCGCGCCGACCAGCACGCCGTCCAAACGCCGATCGCCTACCTGACCTGCAACTTCACCGAACCGGCCGTGGTCGACGGCAAGGCGCAGCCGGCGCTGTTCACGCACGACGAAGTGATCACCTTGTTCCACGAGTTCGGCCACGGCCTGCACCACATGCTGACGGCGGTCGACGAGCTGGGCGTGTCGGGCATCGCCGGCGTCGAATGGGACGCGGTCGAACTGCCGTCGCAATTCATGGAAAACTTCTGCTGGGAATGGGAAGTGCTGGAACACATGACCGCCCATGCGGTCACCGGCGAACCGCTGCCGCGCGCGCTGTACGACAAGATGCTGGCGGCGAAAAATTTCCAGTCGGGATTGCAGACCTTGCGCCAGGTCGAGTTCTCGCTGCTGGACATGCACCTACACTACGATTACGACGCCAGCAGCGGCAAGACCGTGCAGCAATTGATCGATGAAGTGCGCGCCAAGTTCGCGCTGGTGGTGCCACCCGCGTACAACCGCTTCCAGAATTCCTTCACCCATATCTTTGCCGGCGGCTACGCGGCCGGCTACTACAGCTACAAGTGGGCCGAGGTGCTGTCCGCCGACGCCTACGCCGCGTTCGAGGAAGCCAAGGCACTGGGGCCGTCGGCCATCACGGAAACGGGCAAGCGCTACCTGCAGGAAATCCTGTCGGTCGGCGGCTCGCGTCCGGCGCTCGAATCGTTCACCGCGTTCCGCGGGCGCGAGCCGAGCATCGACGCGCTGCTGCGTCACAGCGGCATGGCGGCCTGACCGATAGTCGTCTGATCGGCGGGACCACGATCTCGCCCCGCGCGCCGCGCGCATCGCATGCTTAGCACATGTTGATGACGCGCGGCGTGTTCGTTATGACAAAAAATTTTATCAATATCGATGCCAGCGGCGCGGATCGTTTTCGCATAAACTGGCATCAAAGCGGTGCGTCCCACGCCTGCGCGAGCGCTTGCCCTTCATAGAACAGAACAGCCATGACACGCATCGATTTCCACACCAACGTACCGGACAAGATCGCCTACGCCTGCCGCCTTGTGCGCAAAGCGTACGCGGCCAACCATCGCGTGGTGCTGATGACGGAAGATGCCACCCAACTGGCGGAACTTAACGCGGCGATGTGGACATTTTCCGCCACCGACTTTTTGCCGCACGTGCTGGCCGGCGACGCGCTGGCCCCGGACACGCCGATCGTGCTGACCGATAACGATGAGGCGCAATTACCACACACCGAATTATTAGTGAATCTGGCTCGCCGCGCGCCAACCGGCATGACGAAGTTCGAGCGCATGATCGAAGTGATTTCCTCCGATGAGGATGATGCGGTTGCCGGCCGCAAGCGCTACGTCGCCTACAAGCTGCAAGACTATCCCCTTACTCACTTTGTCACAGGAAAATCATGAGCCAAGCCCAATCGTTTGACGCCAGCATCCCTGTCTTGACGGAAGTTTTGAAAGCCGAACCGCTGGGCGACGCGCTGCTGCCCGGCGAGGCAGCCAGCGCCGCCATCGCGCCGTCGGCCACCCGCGCCGAGATCGCCGCCCGCCTCGAAGCCGACGCCATCGACGGCTGGGGCGACGCCGAATGGGCGATGCTGGAACATCGCTTGTCCGAGCGCATCATGGGCAAGCTGCAGTCGCGCGTCGATTTCGTGCTCGAGCAGCGCATCAAGGACAGC
>DASVTJ010000150.1:0-2280 GCA_036387635.1 Duganella sp. | reverse complement strand
GCCGGCGGCATGGTGCCGATGTCGGCGTTCGCCAGCACGCGCTGGATCAACGGCCCGGTGCAGCTGGTGCGCTACAACGGCTATCCGTCGATCAAACTGACCGGCGACGCCGCCCCCGGCCGCAGCACCGGCGAGGCGATGGCCGAACTGGAACGCCTGGCCGCGCAGCTGCCGCCCGGCTTCAGCATCGAATGGACCGGCCAGTCGCTGGAGGAAAAAACCTCCGGCTCGCAGGCGCCGGCGCTGTTCGCGCTGTCGATGCTGGCCGCCTTCCTGGTGCTGGCCGCGCTGTATGAAAGCGAATCGATTCCGATCGCGGTGCTGCTGGTGGTGCCGCTGGGGATTCTGGGCGCGCTGCTCGGCGCCCATATCCGCGACCTGCCGAACGACGTGTATTTCAAGGTCGGGTTGATCGCCATTATCGGCCTGTCGGCCAAGAACGCGATTCTGATCATCGAATTCGCCAAGGACCTGCAGGCGCAAGGCAAGGGGCTGGTCGAAGCGACGCTGGAAGCGGTGCACCTGCGCTTCCGCCCGATCATCATGACCTCTCTGGCCTTTATCCTCGGCGTGCTGCCGCTGGTGATCGCCACCGGCGCCGGTTCGGCCAGCCAGCGCGCCATCGGTACCGGCGTGATGGGCGGCATGATCACGGCGACGGTGCTGGCGGTGTTCCTGGTGCCGGTATTCTTCGTGGTGATCCGCAAAATCTTCAAGGGCAGCGAACGTCAGCGCAAGCTGGCCGCTCACGAAATGGACGACAAAAAGCATGAAACCTATGACTAACCCCGGCGCGCGTCTTTCCACCTTGGCCGCTGCCATGCTTGGCGCGGCGCTGCTGTCGGCCTGCTCGCTGGCGCCGACTTATCAGCGTCCCGACGCGCCGGTGGCCGCCGCTTACCCGGTGGACGCCAGCGGCGCTGCATCGAAGACCGGCATGACGGCGGCTGGATCTGGATCCGCATCCGCGGCCACCGCCGCCGGCGCCCGCGACGCCGTCGATACCGGCTGGCGCGATTACTTCAACGAACCGCGCCTGCAACAGCTGATCGCCACCGCGCTGGAAAACAACCGCGACCTGCGCACCGCAGCCTTGCGCATCGAAGAAGCGCGCGCGCTGTACAACGTGCAGTCGGCCGACCGCCTGCCGAATCTCAACGCCAGCCTGGGAGGCACTCGCGCCAGAACGCTGGTCAATACCACCTCCAGCGGCCAGACTGTCATCGCCGAACGCGTCGACGCCGGCCTGTCCCTCTCCTCGTTCGAGCTGGATTTCTTCGGCCGCGTGAGAAGCCTGAGCGACGCCGCGCTGGCCTCCTACCTCGCCACCGACGAAGCGCGCCAGGCGGCGCAAATCAGCCTGGTCGCGCAGGTGGCGCAGGCGTACTTCACCGAACGCGCCTACGCCGAACAGTACGCGCTGGCGCAGCAAAGCTATGAAGCGCGCGCCCGCACCTACAAGCTTACGCAGCAGCGCGCCGAAGCGGGCGCCTCGTCGCGCCTCGAACTGCGCTCCAACGAAACGCTGATGGAAACGGCGCGTGCCTCCGCGCTGACGCTTGCACGCCAACGCGCGCAAGCCGAAAACGCGCTGACCTTGCTGGTCGGCCAGCCGGCATCGGCAGGTGGCGCTGCCAGTGCCGGTGCGGGCGCCGGTGCCAATGCCGGTGCCGGTGCCAGCGCCAATGCCGGTTCAGGTGCTAGCGCCGGTGCCAACGCTGGTGTGTACGCAGAGGCTAACGCCGGGGTCAAAGGCGTCAATAACGCCGGCGCCATGCCGAGCGACGCCCAGATCGACGCCTTGAGCGCCGTGCCGGCCGGGCTGCCGTCCGACCTGCTGGCGCGCCGGCCCGACATCCGCGCCGCCGAGCAGCGGCTCAAAGCGGCCAACGCCAACATCGGCGCCGCGCGCGCCGCGTTCTTCCCGCGTATCAGCCTGACGGCCGCCATCGGCAGCACCAGCCCTTCGCTGGGCGGCCTGTTCGACAGCGGCACCGGCACCTGGTCATTCGCCCCGCAGCTGGTGCTGCCGATCTTCGACGCCGGCCGCAACCGCGCCAACCTGACCTTGAGCGAAGTGCGCAAGAACATCGCGGTGGCCGACTACGAGAAGACCATCCAGACCGCGTTCCGCGAGGTGGCCGACGCGCTGGCCGCGCGCGACTACCTCGGCGAGCAGGTCGCCGCGCAGCGCGCGGTGCAGGAAGCGCAGGCGGACCGTCTCAAGCTGTCGCAGCTGCGCTTCGACAACGGCGTCGCCAGTTCGCTCGACGTGCTCGA
>DASVTJ010000149.1:0-8472 GCA_036387635.1 Duganella sp. | reverse complement strand
TCCGATCGTCGTCTCAGGAGAAACCATGTCTTCGCTTACCGAACAGTTTTCCGCAGTCACGAAATCGCAATTAGAAGCACAGTTCAAGTTCTTCAGCACCTTCGCCAACACCGCCGTCAGCAGCGCGGAAAAAGTCCTTGCCCTGAACATCAACGCCACCAAGGCCTCGGTTGAAAAATCGTCGGCGGCGGCGCGCAAGCTGCTCGACGCCAAGGGACCGCAGGAACTGTTCAGCAGCGCGCCGGCCGAGTCGTCCGGCTTCGACAATCTGATGGCCTACGGCCGCCAGCTGGTGAGCATCGCCACCGCCGCCCAGACCGAGTTGATGCAGACAGCGCAGAGCAATTTCCAGCAGGTGAGCGAAGTGGCCCAGGCCGCGCCGCTGGCGTCGGTGGCGCCGTTCGCCGCGACTGCGGCCGCCACCACCCCGGCGACCCGCCCCGCCCCGCCGCCGCCATTGGCCTCGATCGGCCCTGAAGTCATCGCCGCGATCGAGTCCGCTGCCGCGTCCGCTGCCGAGTCTGCTGCCGAGTCCGCCTCAAAACCGGCAGCCGACTCGACTGCGCAGTCGGCCGCCAAGTCCGCCTTCGCGTCCGCGTCCACGGCCGCCTCCCAATCGGCCTCCGCCGTCTACGGCTCGGCCGCGAAGGCGGGCGAGGCGGTGGCGAAAGCCGGCGAGGCGGCCGTCTCGACGATGGCCGCCGCCGTCTCGGCCGCCGTCGCCACGCCCGACAGCGAACCGCTGATCGTCGAAGCGGCCGCCGCGTCCGCCGCGTCGAGCAACGAACCGGTGTCCGCGCCGGCGCCGGCGCCCGCCGCCAAGACGCCCGCCAAGCCAAAGGCGGCCGCCGCGCCGATCGAGCCGGAGCCGGAACAGCCGGTGGACATCAAGACACACGTCAAGCCGTCCGCCGCCAAATCGGCGTTCCCGGCGCCAGCCCCGGCGCACAAAACGGTGGAGTTGGCGCCGGAAACCAAGTCGGCCAAGCTGAAAGAAGAGGCGCCGAAGGCCAAACCCGCATCCGGCAAGCAGCACGAAGCGGCTGGCGGCGCCAAAGGCAAAAAGTAAGCCGGGCGACGGACCTCCGCATCACCGCCGCCGGGCACGCCGCCCGGCACCCAAACAGCGGGCTCCGGCCCGCTTTTCTTTGGGTTGCTGTATCCTAACGGACTACGCGCCGGCGTAATATCGCCGGCCCCACGCTATTCCGAGGCAACATGTCTACACTTTCTGCGCTGATCGGCGGCTTCGTACGCCAGCACAGCCGCGCCTATGCCATTTCCGGCATCATGCTGGCCGGCGTGGCAACGCTCACCGTTTGGGTGCCGCGCAAGGTCGGCTCCATGATCGACGGCCTGGCCGCCCACACGCTGTCCGGACGCGCGCTACTACTGGAAATCGGCTCGCTGCTGCTGATCGGCCTGGCCATCTACTTCCTGCGCGTGGCGTGGCGCCAGATCCTGTACGGCGCCGCCTACAAGCTGGGCGTGTCGCTGCGCACGCGCCTGTACGCGCGCATGTCGCTGCAGGGCGCCGGCTTTTATCAGCGCCAGCGCACCGGCGACCTGATGGCGCTGGCCACCAACGATATCGACGCCATCGAGATGGCCGCCGGCGAGGCGATGCTGGCCGGCTTCGACGGCGCGCTGACCCTGGTGCTGGTGCTGGGCGTGATGCTGCTCGGCGTCGACTGGCGCCTGGCCTGCGTGGCGCTGCTGCCGTTCCCGCTGATGGGCTGGGCGTTCTGGTACATCTCCGGCCATATCCACACCGCCTCCACCGATTCGCTCAAGGCCTTCAGCGATTTGAACGACCATGTGCAGGAAACCTTGTCCGGCGTGCGCACCTTGCGCGCGCTCGGCCTGGAACAGCGCAGCGCGCAGCAGTTCGGCGAACTGGCGCGCCACGCGTCCGACGCCAGCCTGCGCGCGCAGGTGTGGGAAGCGGCCTATGAACCGGCCGTCGGCCTGACGCTGACCGCCGCCAGCGCGCTGACCATCGGCCTCGGCGGCTATCTGGTGTGGCACAACCAGCTGACCATCGGCGCGCTGACCGCCTTCACCATGTATCTGGGCCAGTTGATCTGGCCGATGTTCGCGGCCGGCTGGGTGCTGTCGCTGATCGAACGCGGACGCGCCGCCTGGGCGCGCCTGCAACCGATGCTCGACGCGCCGCTGGCCATCGACGACCACGGCACGCTGGAACAGGTGGCCCCCGGTGCGCTGACGTTGACCGATATCGGCTTCGCCTACCAGGACCAGTCGGTGCCGGCCCTGAGCGGCATCACGCTCGAACTGCAACCCGGCCAGACCCTGGGACTGGTGGGGCCGACCGGCAGCGGCAAATCGACGCTGCTGCGCGTGCTGATGCGCCAGCTCACGCCGCAATCGGGCAGCATCCGCTGGAGCGGCCACGCGCTCGACGAATACCGGCTGCACGCGCTGCGCGCGGCGATCAGCTGGGTGCCGCAGGAGTCGTTCCTGTTCTCGTCGTCGATCGCCGACAACATCGCGCTGGCGCGCCCCGGCGCCACCCGCGCGCAGGTCGAACACGCCGCCAGCCTGGCCGCCATCCACGACGACATCCTCAACTTCCAAAACGGCTACGAGACCGAGGTCGGCGAAAAAGGCATCACCTTGTCCGGCGGCCAGCGCCAGCGCGTGGCCATCGCCCGCGCGCTGCTGGCCGATAACGACCTGCTGCTGCTCGACGACGCCTTGTCGGCGGTCGATACCTGCACCGAGACGCGCATCCTCGAACACTTGGAGCAACTGCGCCAGTCGCGTAAGGGCCGCAGCGCCGTCATCGCCAGCCACCGCCTCAGCGCCGTCGTCAACGCCGACGTGATCGTCGTGCTGCGCGACGGCCGCATCAGCGAAACGGGCAACCACGAACAACTGCTGGCGCAGGATGGCTGGTATGCCAGCCAGTGGCGCTATCAACAATTGGAAGCCAGTCTCGATGCTCTCTAATACCGACGAAAAAATCGACCCGAAGGTCGGCCAAAAAACAGCCGGCGCCGGCGCCGACGTCAAGATCGACACCATAGCCGGCAGCCGGGGCGACCCCGAGGCGGGCACCAACGCGCAAGCGACAGGCGCGGACCAGGGCGCAAACGGCTCCCATCGTAGCGCCGCGGCCTCCGGCGCCCAGACCGCGCCGGTGGCCGCCGGCAGCCAGACGCGCCAGGCGTTCGCGCTGCTGCGCCGCGCCGCAAAGCCCGACCAGGGCCACCTGGGCTGGGCGGTGATGTGGCTGATGCTGGCCGCGCTGCTGGAGGTGCTCGGCCCGATCATGGGCAAGGCGCTGATCGACGAGCACCTGCTGCCGCGCCACCTGGATTGGCCGCGCATGGCCGCGCTGCTGGCCGGCCTGCTGCTGACCGGCTGGATCGCCAGCGGCCTGCGCTACCTGCAACTGGTGCGCCTGTCCGGGCTAGCAATGCGCTCGGTGATGCGGCTGCGGCAAATGGTCTACGGCCACGTGCTGCTGCTGCCGATGTCGTTCTTCGACCGCGCCATCACCGGCCAGCTGGTTTCGCGCGTGACCAACGACACCGAGGCGGTCAAGAACCTGTACATCCAGGTGCTGTTCGTCATGCTCGACAGCACCATCGTCCTGGTCGGCACCATTTGCGCGATGGCGTGGCTGGACTGGCGCTTGATGTCGATGGTGCTGGCGCTGCTGCCGGCGGTGCTGGTGATCGTCTGGCTGTACCAGCGCTGGAGCGCGCCGGCCGTCACGCGCGCCCGCGCGCTGCGCAGCGACATCAACGGCCAGGTGGCCGAATCGATCGGCGGCATGAGCGTGCTGCAGGCGAACAACGCCGAGGCCCGCTTCGGCGAGCGCTTCGCCGCCACCAACCAGGACCACTACACGGCGCGCCTGGCCGAGCTGCGCGCCAACGCCTGGCTGCTGCGCCCGGCGCTGGACCTGTTCAACGTCATCCTGTTGGCGGCGGTGATTTTCGTCTTCGGCAACCGCGAGATGACGGCCAGCGAAGTGGGCGTGCTGTACGCGTTCATCAGCTACCTGGCGCGCGTGATCGAGCCGCTGATCCAGATCACCATGCAGTTCAGCCAGTTGCAGCAAGCGGTCGTGGCCAGCGCACGCGTGGCGACCCTGCTCGACGAGGCGGCGGCCAACGAGCACGGCGCCGGATCGCCGAGGAACGCCAACAACGCCGGCAACGTCGGCCCGGACGGCATCGACAAAGGTATCGCCAACACCATCGGCAACGGCGACGACCCCGGTGCCGCGACGGACCGCTACGACGACGGCAAGACGCCGGCGGTGGCCATCAGCCGGCTGAACTTCGCCTACAACGAGGGCCAGACGGTGCTGCACGACCTGTCGCTGGAAATTCCGCAGGGCGCCTTCTTCGGCATCGTCGGCCACACCGGCAGCGGCAAATCGACCTTGCTGTCGCTGCTGCTGCGCTTTTACCCGGCGCGCCACGGCGCCATCGCCATCCACGGCGTGCCGCTCGACGAGATCGGCAACGAGCGCTTCCGCGCCGAAGTGGGCCTGGTGCCGCAGGACCCGTTCCTGCTGGCCGCCTCCGCGCGCGAAAACATCGACATGGGCCGCGGCCTGACGCAGGCGCAGATCGAGACGGCCGCGCGGGCGGCGCACGCGCACGACTTCATCATGGCGCTCGACCAGGGCTACGACACCTCGCTGGGCGAAGGCGGCTCGCGCCTGTCGGTCGGCCAGAAGCAGCTGATCGCCATCGCCCGCGCGCTGGCCGGACAGCCGCGCATCCTGCTGCTGGACGAGGCCACCTCACACATCGATTCGCAAACCGAGCAGGTGGTGCAGGTGGCGCTGGACGAATTGCGCGGCAAAGTGACGGTGATCGCCATCGCGCACCGGCTGTCGACGATCCGCGACGCCGACCGCATCATCGTGCTCAACCACGGCCGCATCGCCGAAACCGGTCCGCACGAGCAGCTGATGCAGATCGAAGGCGGCCTGTATCAACGGCTGTACCTGTTGCAGCAGCTCGCGGCCTGACCACTTCAGCTAAACCGGCACGAGTGTGCGCTTTCAGAAGAAAAATACAACACATTCGGTCTTCCACGTCAGCAACACGAATATAATTGTCCCATAGCTCTGCCGTTGCGCAGGGCGTTTTCGGGGGCATGGCGTTGGCAGGTATGACAAACGGCTGGTGGTCGATTCAGGCGCGGACCGGCGCACTGGCGGCCGCCCTGACACTGGTCCCGACGGCCGCGTTCGCCCAAACGGACGAGATGGGGTGGACCCAGCGCTTGATCGAGATCCGCGAGCTCAGCCGCTTCGTGCCCGACAAGGCGCTGGCCGAGTTGCGCGTGCTGCAACCGCAGGTGGCCGACAAATCGCCCGCCACCCGCGCCGAACTGCTGGCCCAGATGAGCGCCTCGCGCATGCGCATGGGCGACAACGCCGAGGCGACGTCGCTGGCGCAACAGGTCATCGACGACGGCACGCGCCTCAACGACGACGTCGTCACCGCCAAGGGCAAGCTGGCGATGGCCTACGCGCTGTTCGCCCAGGCCGATATCGACGGCGCGCACCGGATGGCTTTTGAAGCCGAAAAACTGGCCATGCGCACCGACAACGCCGGACTGCGCACGCACGCCACCATCACCGCCGGCCAGAGCCACTCCGAGCAAGGCAACTTCCCGCAGGCGCTGACCACGCTGCAGCGCGCGCTCGACCTGTCGCGCACGATCCGCGACGATCCGGCGATGCACGTGGCCGCCCTAAACGCGCTCACCGTGCTGTACACGCAGATGAAGGAATACGACAAGGCCGACGAAATGCTGGCGGAACTGCTGGCCGAGACGGAAAAGCTCGACTCGCCGGGGCGCATGGCGCTGGCCAAGACCGCCGAGTACGGGTTGGCGATCGATGCCGGCCAGCACGAGCGCGCGTTGCGGGCGCTGTTGCGCAGCCTGGATCTTGAGCGCAAGCTGGGCGCCAAGCGCATGATCGGCGAAACGCTGGTCAACCTGTCGGACATCTACCTCAAGCGGCGCGACTATCCGCGCGCGCTGCAATACGGGCTCGAGGCGCTGCGGCTGGCGCAGTTCAACGGCGACGACTCGACGGTTGCGACGGCGCGCATCAACCTCGGCCAGGCCTATCTGGCGCTGGGCCGCATCGCCGAGGGCAAGCGCCAGTTCGAAGCGGGCTTGCTGCGCTACGAGCAGGAGAACAACAAACCGGACCTGCAAGTGGTGCTGCACGAATACGGCGTGGCGCTCGAGCGCGCCGGCGACCTGGCCGGCGCGGTGGCGGCCTACCACCGCGAGCGCGACCTGTCGAACGAGCTGTTCGAAAAGCAGCGCCAGCAAACGGTGCTGGAGCTGCAGGAAAAATACGAGAACGAAAAAAAGGAACGGCAAATCGAGCTGTTGAGCCGGGAGAACCAGCTCAAGGGCGCGGAGATCGACAACCGCCGCCTTCAGCAGCGCCTCTGGTGGCTGCTGGCGCTGGCGTTCGGCCTGGCGGCGGCGGCGATCGGCATGTTGTACCGCAAGGTGCGCAACGCCAACGCGCAGCTGGAGCAGAAAAACCTCGCGCTCAAGGCGCAATCGTCGCTCGATCCGCTGACGGCGCTGTACAACCGCCGCCACTTCCAGGAATTCATGCGCGGCCTGCAACCGGCCGCCAAGCCGGACAAGGCCGACATGGAGCGGCGCGTCGAGCACCGCAACGACGTCGTCGGCGCGCTGTTCCTGCTCGATGTCGACCACTTCAAGCACATCAACGATACCTACGGCCACGCCGGCGGCGACGCCGTGCTGAAAATGATCGCCGAGAACTTGCGCGTGGCGCTGCGCGAGACCGACATGATCGTGCGCTGGGGCGGCGAGGAATTCCTGGCGTTCCTGCCGGCCAACCCGCGCCACGGCCTCGACGACATCGCGCGGCGGATTCTAAGCGGCATCGCGTCGCAGACGATCCGCTATCAAAACCACAACATTTCGGTGAACGTCTCGGTCGGCTACGCGCCGTTTCCGCTGGCGCCGGGCGGCACGCCGCTGGCGTGGGAACGCACCGTCAACCTGGTCGACATGGCGCTGTACCTGGCCAAGTCGCACGGACGCAACCGCGCCTACGGCGTCAACGGCTTCACCAACTTCGAGCACACCTCGATGGAAGCGATCGAGCAAGACCTGGAGCGCGCCTGGCGCGCCGGTTTCGTCGATCTGAGCGTGGTGCTGGGGGATGCGCCGGTACAAGCGGCCGCTTAGTGGCGGGATGCCAAGCAGCCGCGCGGCCGGCGTATCACCGATTATTTCGCCGCTGCGCCCGCTTCACGCTCCTGCGCCTTTTCCTGCATCTTCTCGCCGGCGCGCTCGAGCTTCCTGCCGGCCGCCTCGGTCGCCTCGTTGATCTTTTGACCCGCCGTGTTGGTGGCGCGGTCGAGCTTTTGGCCGGCCGTCTCGCCCGCGCGGTCGAGCTTGTCGCCCGTCGTGTCGCCGGCGCGGTCCACCTTCTCGCCAGCGGTATCGGCGGCGCGGTCGATCTTTTCGCCGGTGTCGCGGGCCGCTTCGCTCATCTGCGCGCCGGCCTTCTCGCGTACCTGGCTCAGCTCGCTGCCCGCCTTGGCCGCCACTTCGTCGACCTTGCGGCCGGCGCGCTCGGCCGGACCGGCCTCGCTCGGATCGTCCTTCTGGCAACCGCCCAGACCGAACATCGCCGCCATCACCAGCAAAGCGCCGGCCGTGCGCGTGGTTTTGCCCGTGGTTTTGCTCACGGTGTTACTTACCGTCGTGCTTGTCTTAGTAGCCATCATCATTATCATCTCCTGAAAGTGTCAAATTTGGCACGAACATACAACATCCCGCGCCGACGCAGCGCACGGGACGTCGTCGCCGCGACGATGCGGCATCAGGTGATTTTTTTCGGCGGCGGCGGTGGCGTGAAGACCACATTTTCCGACGTCGGCGCCGTGGCGAGCGCGTCCGACGTCTCCAGCCAGTTCATCAGCTTTTCCATGCGGCGGATCAGGATGCCCTTGCTGCTGATATAGCCGACCTGTTCGAAGTTCTCCGGCTTGCTGACCATCTTCGACACCGTCGGCAAGTTCTCGGCCAGGCGCTCGAAGGCCTTGCGCGCCTTCTGCTCCCACTTGACCAGGTTCGGTTCGTTGAAGCGGTTGCTCTCGTAATAGATCGTGAGCGTTCGGTCATGATTGCCGAAACCGACAATGGCCGAGCCCTTGCGCACCGCTTCCAGCACATCGTCCTTGATGCCGGCCGTCGGCACGAACAACGCCGCGCGCCCGTTCGTGTCCGGTCGTTCCAGCGGCAAATCCTGTCCCATTATTACCGTCATCATGCGTCCTGTTGTTGTGCCAAGGAGTTGCTGCTAGGCTATATTCCTGATTCTATATCGCGCCCCCGGGCATTACAAGAAGAAAGCGCCACGGCGTGGCGGCAGCGCGAATGGCCCTGTGAATGCCCGTATAATGCGGC
>DASVTJ010000148.1:0-2400 GCA_036387635.1 Duganella sp. | reverse complement strand
TTCGGCGTGCTCGCGCGTCATCTTGCGGTAGGCGTCCATGTTACTGGTGGCGCCTTCGGACATCAGTAATTCATCAAGTTCGACCAGGCGGTTGGCCAGTTGATCGAGCTTGGACAGCATGGATGGTTTCATAGCGTGGCGGTACCTGTGAATATTTTGTGATGAGGATGGAGCGGATTGCCGCGCGCTGGCGGCCGGGCGTGCGGCGCGAGCGGTGATACGTTATCAGCGCGCGCGAAGGGCAGGGCAGGTTCGCTAACGGCGGCCGCGGAACAGCTGCGGCAGCAGCTCGGCCAGGTGGGCGCGCTCGTCGCCCTGGGCGCGGTGCAGCGCCTGCTGCGGGCCGTGCATGAACTTCGCGGTCAAACCCTTGGACAGCGCTTCGAGCACGGCGTCGACATCCTCGCCGCGCGCCAGCATCTTGCGCGCGCGTTCGAGTTCGATCTGGCGCAGCGCCTCGCCGTTTTCCTGCAGGCTTTGGATCACCGGCACCACGGCGCGGTCGTCGATCCAGTGCATGAACGACTGCACCCGCGTTTCGATGATGGCCTCGGCCTGCGCGACGGCGGCCTGGCGGTTTTCCATCCCGGTCTGCACCACTTTGCCCAGATCGTCGACGGTGTACAAAAAGGCGTCGTTCAGGCGCGCCACTTCCGGTTCGATATCGCGCGGCACGGCCAGGTCGACCATGAACATCGGCTTGTGGCGGCGCGCCTTGATCGCGCGCTCGACCATGCCAAGGCCGATCAGCGGCAGCGACGAGGCGGTGCACGAGATGACGATGTCGTACTGGTGCAGCTTGTCCTGAAGGTCGGCCAGCCGGATCGCGCGCCCGCCGAAGCGGTGCGCCAGCAGCTCGCCGCGTTCCAGCGTGCGGTTGGCGATGGTGATGGTTTTCGGATTCTGCGCGGCGAAGTGGGTGGCGCACAATTCGATCATTTCACCGGCGCCGATGAACAGCACGTTTTGCTCGGAGATCTTGTCGAAGATGCGCTGCGACAGGCGCACGGCGGCGGCGGCCATCGAGACGCTGTGGGCGCCGATCTCGGTGGTGCTGCGCACTTCCTTGGCGACCGAGAAACTGCGCTGGAACAGCTGGTGCAGATAGGTGCCCAGGCCGCCCGCTTCGTCGGCGGTGCGGATCGCGTCCTTGATCTGGCCGAGGATCTGCGTCTCGCCCAACACCATCGAATCGAGCCCGGAGGCGACGCGGAAGGTGTGACGCACGGCGTCGTGCTGCGGCAACAAATACAGGTGCGGACGCAGTTCGGCGTAGTTCAACTTGTGGAAATCGGCCAGGAAATGGGCGCCGGCGTCGAGCGGTTCGGGCACCTGGCTGGCCGCGTACAACTCGGTGCGGTTGCAGGTCGACAGGATCGCCGCCTCGTCGCTGCCGCGATGGTCGATGCGCTCGAACCACGAACGCGCGGCCGTCACCGCCTGACCCAACTGCTCAGGCGCGAACGCCAGCTGCTCGCGTAGCGAGACCGGAGCGGTGGTGTGATTGAGGCCGACGGCAAGCAGTTGCATTTCGGGTCCGGACGTTGGGTTAGCGGACATTATACCGTGATGTACCTGGTTGTTGCCCCGGAGGGCCGGTTGGGCGGCCGGATGGCCGTCCCCCCGGCTGGTCATGCGCCGAGTTTTTCCAGCCGGTAACCGTAACTGTACACCGGCACCAGACGGAAGCCGTTTTCCGGTTTCAATTGCAGCTTGTTGCGCACGCGCGAGACGTGGGTGTCCATGGTGCGCGACGGCACGGCGGTCTCGCGGATCCACACCGCCTCGTGAATATAGGCGCGCGACAGCGGCCGGCCGATGTTGCGGAAAAATAACAGTGCCAGGTAGAACTCTTTGTGGGTGACGTCCAACACCACGCCATCCATCAGCAAGCGGCCCGGCCGGGTTTCGAAAACGTATTGGCCGAACTGCAACTGTTCGGCGCCGTTCTGGGCCGGATAGGCGCGTCGCAGCAGCGCCTGCACGCGCGCCACCATTTCGCTGCGGCGCAGCGGTTTGATCATGTAATCGTCGGCGCCGGCGGCCAGCCCGGCGACGATATCGTCCTCGCCGGAGCTGGTCGTCAGGAAGAGCACCGGTGCGCTGTCTGGCAGCTTTTCACGGGCGCGGCGCATCACTTCGGCGCCGCTCAGATCGACCACTTGCCAGTCGAGGATGAGCATGTCGTAACTGTCTTTGCGCAGTTGTGCCAGCACATCTTTTGCGGTTTGAAAACTATGGCAAATGTGGCCGGCGGAAGTCAATACCTGGCAGATCAAATCTGCCTGGCTGCGGTCATTGTCAAGTACGGCGATTCTCATACTGCTGCCTGTAGGAAATATGTGTTAAAGAGATGTCACGTCGAATATACCAGAGATTCACAAATTTGATTGGCAAAAT
>DASVTJ010000147.1:0-9567 GCA_036387635.1 Duganella sp. | reverse complement strand
GATCCGCCGCAGCGTCGGCGAGGTGCGCCAGGTCACCGACCAGTTGTCGGGCGTGATGGACCAGGTGCAGAAATTGGCGCCGCAGTTCGACGCCGTGCTGCAGGGGATGCAGTCGCAGGCGGTCGGCGCGCAGCAGATTTCGGAAACCATGATGCAGCTGAACGACGCCACTCAGCAGACGGTCGAATCGCTCAAGGGCACCAGCGAGGCGGTGCATCAGTTGCAGTACGCGGCCGGCGACCTGCAAACGAGCGTCGCCAACTTCGCCGTCGCGGTCTAGGCGGGGCGGCGATGAAACTGCTCGTCTTCCACATCGGCGCCGACCGCTACGGGCTGCGCCTGCGCGACGTGGTGCGCGTGGTGCCGCTCGTCGAGCTCAAGCACCTGCCGCTGGCGCCCGACGCCGTGGCCGGCCTGATGGACTACCACGGCCGCTCGGTGCCGGTGATCGACTTGTGCCGCATCAGCGGCCTGGCCAGCGGCGAGGATTATTTCGACACGCGCATCATCGTCGTCGACTACCGCACGCCGGAAGGCGCCAGCCATCCGCTCGGCCTGCGCGCCGAGCGCGTGCTGGGCGTACGGGACGTGGGCGCGGCGCGGATGACCGACAGCGGCGTGCGCGCCGCGCCGTTCCTCGGCCAGGTGGCCGGCGACGCCGACGGCATGCTGCAACTGGTCGAACTGGAACAGCTGCTGCCGGCGTCGCTGCGCGCCACGCTGTTCCAGACGTCGGACCAGACGCCATGACCCCGGCCCAGTCCCTGCTGCACGCGGCCACCGGCTTGAGCGTGCCCAAGGCGGAGGCCGAACGCGCCGTGCGCGAGCGCGCGGCGCGCACCGGCGCGCGCGATGCCGACGCCTATCTGGCGCAAATGACGCAGGAGGAGCTCGACGCGCTGGTGGAGCTGGTGGTGGTGCCGGAATCGTGGTTCTTCCGCGACCAGCGAGCCTTTCACGCGGCAGCCGAATACCTGGCCGCGCGCTTGGCGGC
Organism: Duganella sp.; assembly: GCA_036387635.1. GTDB lineage: Bacteria > Pseudomonadota > Gammaproteobacteria > Burkholderiales > Burkholderiaceae_D > Rugamonas. Next base: position 8,573 of record DASVTJ010000147.1, on the reverse strand, counting down.
GGCGCCGGACCGGCTGCTGCGCGTGCTGTCGATTCCGTGCGCCGGCGGCGAGGAGCCCTACACGATGGCCATGGTGCTGTCGGACGCCGGCATTGCGTACGACCGCTTCATCATCGACGCCGTCGACATCAGCCAGGTCTGCGTCGCGCGCGCCAGGAACGGCGTCTACGGCCGCAACGCCTTCCGCAACCAGGATCTGGGTTTCCGCGAGCGCCACTTCACCGCGTGCGGCAAGGAGCAGTACCGCGTCAACGACGCCATCCGTCAGCAGGTGCGCTTTAAACAAGGCAATGTGCTGGAGGCCGGCCAGGCCGAGCGCCCCGGCTACTACGACGTGATCTTTTGCCGCAACCTGCTGATCTACTTCGACAAACCCACCAGCCGCAACGCCATCGCCAAACTCGATATGCTGCTGCGGCAGGACGGCCTGCTGTTCGTCGGCTACGCCGAAGTGCCGTCGCTGTGCCAGAACGGCTTTACGCCGCTGCCGTATGCGCAGGCGTTCGGCCTGACCAAGGAGACTGCGCCGGCGGCCATCCAGCGCGCGCGCGCGACGTCGGCGGCCTTGTCGGCGATGGCGGCAGCGGCAGCGGCGACGCCGGCCGCGGCCGTGCCAACGCCGCGCCGCGCCGCGCCGCCACGCGCGCCGTTGCGCGCGACGTCACCGTCGACTTTATCGTCGGCTTTATCGCCGGCTTTATCGTCGCAACCGGCGCCGACTGCCCGCGCGGGCGCGCCGCGGCCCGCGCCGGCCGCCGCCGCGCCGCCGGCGGCCAACCTGCTGGCCGAAGCGCGTCGCCTGGCCGACCTGGGACAACTCAAGCAAGCCGAGGACAAGTGCCGCGACCATCTGGCGCAGGCGCCCGATTCGGCCGATGCCTATTTCATCCTCGGCCTGCTCAACGAGCTGGCCAAAAAACTCCAGCAGGCCGAGGATTACTGGAAGCGCTGCATCTACCTGCAACCGGACCATTACGAAGCGTTGTGCCATCTGGCCCTGCTGGCCGAAACCAACAGCGACGCGGTCACCGCCGCCGCGCTCAAGGCGCGCGCCGCGCGCATCCACAAACGCCAGCAGGCATCATAAGGGCGTCCACACATGACGATCACCACCCCCACCCCAGCCCTGTCCCCGGCCGGCATCGAAGACTGCTGGAACCGCATCGGCGTGGTCGGCGACCAGAGCTGCAAAAAACTCGAACAGCACATCCACTGCCGCAATTGCGAAGTGTACGCCGGCGCCGCCCAGCGCAACCTGCAGCGTCTCGTCGGTGAGGACTACAAAAAAGACTGGGCCGCGCACTTCCGCCAGTCCGCCACCGACACGCAAATCCTCGACGCCTCGTGCCTGGTGTTCCGCATCGGCCGCGAATGGCTGTCGCTGCCGACCAAACTGTTCATCTCGGTGGCGCCGCACGCCAAGCCGCACCGGCTGCCACATCGGACCGGCGCCGGACTGACCGGCATCGTCAACGTCGCCGGCACGCTGTATCCCTGCATGTCGCTGGCGGCCTTGCTCGGCATCGACGGCGGCGAAGGCGAAGCAGCCACCCACCGCCACACCTTCGCGCGCGTGCTGCTGATCCAGTGGGAGGAGCAGGCCTACGCGCTGCCGGTCGCCGACCTGCACGGCATCATGCGCTACGCGACGGCCACCGTGCTGGCGCCCGCCGGCACCATCAACAAGGGCCTGAGCCGCTTCCTGTCGGGTGTGATATCGCATCAGGACATGCACATCGGCGTGCTCGATGCGACGCTGATCGGTTACCAACTCGCGAGGACGCTGCGATGAGCCAGGATAACAACGACGACCTGAGTCAATTCTCCATGCTGGACCTGTTCCGCATGGAGGCGGACAGCCAGACCCAGGTCCTCACCGACGGCCTGCTGGCCATGGAGCGGTTGAAGGACGATGCCAGCGCGGTCGAATCGATGATGCGCGCCGCGCACTCGATCAAGGGCGCGGCCGCCATCGTCGGCCTGGAAGTGGTGGTGCAGCTGGCGCACCGCATGGAGGACGCCTTCGTCGCGGCCCAACACGGCAAGCTGGCGCTCACGCCCAACCGGGTCGACGTGCTGCTGGCCGGCGTCGATCTGATACTGCAATTGTCGCGTCTCCAGGACAGCGGCCTTGACGCTTGGCTCGGCGCCAACGCCGTCAACGTGCAGCGCACGCTCGACGCCATCACCACCATCGCTTTTTTGCCCGAGCGGGTCAATCTGCAAATCGAAGCGGGACTGCAGCCGCCGATCTCGGTGCCGACGATGGCGATGCCGTCGTTCCCGCCGGGCGAACTGCCGGTGGCCGCGCCGCCTCCTACGCTAATTCCCGTCCCCGCCCCCGGCCCCGGCTTCGGTTTTGCGCCCGCGCCGGCCCCGCCGCCGCCCGACGAGGCGCCGGCCGCGCCGGCGGCGCGCGCGCACGCCGGCGGCAAGCCGGCGCAAAACTTCGACAAGCTGCTGTCGTTGGCCAGCGAGTCGCGCATCAGCGCGCACCAGATGCATCCGTTCATCCAGAACATGCAGCGCTTCAAGCGCAACCAGAGCAGCCTGTTCTCCGTCATCGAGCAGCTGCACGAGGCGATCGCCAACAGCGGCGACGCCAAGCTGAAGGAACAATCGCTGCTGGCGCTGCAAAAGACCCATCCGCTCAAGCAGTTCGTGCTGGAGCACATCGCCGACATCGAAGCCTACGAGCGCCGCCTGCTGGCAGTCTCGCAAGGCATGGTGGACGAAGTGCTGACCATGCGCATGCGGCCGTTCCGCGACGGCGTGCAGTCCTTCCCGCGCATGGTGCGCGACCTGGCCCGCACCATGGGCAAGCAGGTCCAGTTGCAGATCATCGGCGAGGACACGCTGGTCGACCGCGACATCCTGGCCAAGATCGAAAGTCCGCTCAACCACATGCTGCGCAACGCCATCGACCACGGCATGGACAGCGCCGCCGCGCGCGCCGCCGCCGGCAAGCCGGCCACCGGCACCATCGTGCTGGAGGCCAAGCACCGCGGCGGCATGCTCAGTATCGAAATCAGCGACGACGGCCGCGGCGTCGATCTGGAGAAAATCCGGCGCCGGGTGATCGAACGGAAAATGGCCAGCGCCCAGATGGCCGCGTCGCTGTCGCCGGCCGAGCTGCTCGAATTCCTGTTCCTGCCGGCCTTCAGCCTGAAGGAAAGCACCACCGAGATTTCCGGGCGCGGCGTCGGCCTCGACATCGTGCATGAAACCATCCGCTCCCAAAACGGCACCGTGCGCATCGAGTCGGAGCTGGGCGTCGGCTTCCGCACTTGTATCACGCTGCCGCTGACGCAGTCGATCGTGCGCGCGCTCGTGGTCGACATCAAAGGCGAAGCCTATGCGATGCCGATCGCGCAGGTCGAACGGGTCGTCAAGGTGCCGCAAGGCGAGATCCACACCCTCGAGAACAAGCAGTTCTTCGACTTCGGCGGCGAGCATCTGGGCCTGGTCTCGGCCGCGCAGGTATTGGAACTGGGCGACACCGACGCCGGCGGCGGCGAACTGGCGGTGGTGGTCATCGGCACCGGCGCGCGTCGCTACGCGCTGGTGGTCGACACCATTTGCGGCGAACAAAGCCTGGCGGTGCAGGCCATCGATCCGATCTTCGGCAAAATGCGCGACATCGCCGCCGCCGCCCTGCTCGACGACGGCGAGCCGGTGCTGATCCTGGACGTGCCCGACCTGCTGCTGTCGATCGACAAGCTGCTGCACGAAGGCGGCTTGCATCAGTTGACCAAGTCGGACCACGCCGAACGGCGCAAGACCAAACGTATTTTGGTGGTCGACGACTCGCTGACGGTGCGCGAAATGGAACGCAAGCTGCTGTTAAGCCGGGGCTTCCAGGTCGATATCGCCATCGACGGCATCGACGGCTGGAACGTGGTGCGCAGCGGCGACTACGATCTGGTCATCACCGACGTCGACATGCCGCGCATGGACGGTATCGAACTAGTCACGCTTATTAAAAAGGACATTCACCTCCATAAGATGCCAGTCATGATAGTCTCTTACAAAGACAGGCCGGAGGACCGCGCGCGCGGGCTATCGGCCGGAGCGGATTATTACCTGACCAAGGGCAGCTTCCACGACGAGACGCTGCTGGACGCGGTCACCGATTTGATTGGAGACGCCCGAAGATGAAGATCGCCATTGCCAACGATGTCGCGATGGCAGCCGAAGCGTTGCGGCGCGTGGTGGCCAGCACCGCCGAACACCAGGTGCTGTGGATCGCGCGCACCGGCGCCGAGGCGGTGCGCATGTGCGCCGAGAACCGGCCGGACCTGATCCTGATGGACTTGAACATGCCGGAACTCGACGGCGTCGAGGCCACGCGCCAGATCATGGAGCACAGCCCGTGCGCGATCCTGGTCGTCACCGGCCGGCCGCAGGACAACGTCAACCAGGTCTTCCGCGCGCTTGGCGCCGGCGCGCTCGATGTCACCGCGACGCCGGTGCTGCAAGGCCAGCCGGGCGGCGACTCCGAACTGCTGGCCAAGATCCGCACCATGGACAAACTGATACGCCACAGCGGCGGCAACCAGGCGATGGCGCCCAGGACAGCCGCCGGCACCACCGGCAACGGTCATGGCAACGCCCACGGCGCCGAAGCGCACGACACGCCGGTGCGCGTGCGGTCGCTGCTGGCGATCGGCGCCTCGACCGGCGGGCCGATGGCGGTGTCGAAAATGCTGGCCGGCTGGACGCCGCCGCGCGGCTGCGCCATCGTCGTGGTGCAGCACATCGACCAGCACTTCGCCGATAATTTCGCGCGCTGGCTCGGCGAACAGTTGGACATGCCGGTGCGTTCGGCCGAGGAAGGCGACGAACTGGCCGCCGGCACCGTGCTGATCGCCAAGAGTAACGACCACTTAACGCTGGATCTAAACTATCGGTTGCGGTACGATGCCAATCCAAAGGAGTACGCCTACCGGCCGTCGGTCGACGTATTTTTCCACTGTGTGGCCCAGCATTGGAAGGGCGAGGCGATCGGCGTGCTGTTGACCGGCATGGGCCGCGACGGCGCCGAGGGCTTGCTGGCGATGCGCCGCGCCGGCCACACCACGATTGCGCAGGACCAGGCCAGCAGCGCCGTCTACGGCATGCCGCGCGCCGCCGCCGAACTCGATGCGGCGCAAATGGTATTGCCGTTGACGAAAATCGGCCCGGTTTTGCGCAGCCTCTTGGGCAGCCGCTCCTGATCCGCAGGCCCCGACAAATAAAGAGAACACGATGTCCGATGCACATGTATTCGCAGCAGATCCGGAAGCGGCGCTGACCGCCTTCAAAGTCCGGGTGCTCCTGGTCGACGATCAATTGATCATCGTCGAAGCGGTGCGCCGCATGCTCAGCGACCAAACCGATATCGAATTCCATTACGTGACCGATGCTTCGGTGGCGCTGCGCACGGCGATGCAGCTGCAGCCGACCGTGATCCTGCAAGATCTGGTGATGCCGACCATCGACGGCTTTGGCTTGATCAAGATCTATCGCGACGAGGAGGCGCTGCGCCATGTGCCGGTGATCGTCCTGTCGGCCAAGGAAGACCCGAAACTGAAGGCGCACAGCTTCGCCACCGGCGCCAACGACTACATGGTCAAGCTGCCCGACAAGCTCGAACTGCTGGCGCGCGTGCGCTATCACTCCGGCGCCCATATCAGCCGGCTGCAGCGCGACCAGGCGTTCCGTTTCCTGCGCGAGAGCCAGAAGAACCTGGCCGACGCCAACATCGAACTGCAAAAGCTCGCCGCCCTCGACGCGCTCACGGGCATCGCCAACCGCCGCCGTTTCGACGAGACCATGCACATCGAATGGCAGCGCGGGCAGCGCGACAGGAAGCCACTGACCTTGTTGATGTGCGACGTCGACTTCTTTAAACTCTATAACGACAGCTTCGGCCACATGGCGGGCGACTTGTGCCTGAAAAAAGTGGCCGCCGTGCTGACCGAACATCTGAAGCGCCCCGCCGACCTGGCGGCGCGCTACGGCGGCGAGGAATTCGCCATCATCCTGCCGGAGACACCATCGACCGGGGCACTGATCGTGGCCGAGTCGTGCCGCCGACACCTGGAACAGCTAGCCATCGAGAACCCGCAGGCGAGCACCGAACGCTCGTCGGTGACGATGTCGATCGGCGTGGCCAGCGTGATACCTTCGGCGCAATCGAGCATCGAAGCGCTGATCGAGCAAGCCGACCAGGCCCTGTACGCCGCCAAGAACGCAGGACGCAACCGCGTGATGTGCGCGGCCGACCTGCCCGGCCCCTCCCCGCAACCAGTCCAACAAGGAACATCCGCAGCATGAGTGCTCAATTCGATCAAGTCAGCGTCGTCAAGAAATCGAACATCTACTTCGACGGCAAATGCGTGTCGCACAATGTCATCCTCGCCGACGGCAGCAAGAAAAGCGTCGGCGTCATCTTCCCGTCGAGCCTGACCTTCAACACCGGCGCGCCGGAAACGATGGAAATCATCGGCGGGGTGTGCAAGGTGCGCCTGGCCGGCGCCACCGAATGGCAAACCTACGAGGCGGGCCAGCAATTCAAGGTCGGCGCCGACACCCACTTCGACATCGAAACGGTCGAGACGCTCGATTACGTCTGCCACTTCGGCTGATCGTCAACTTCGCGCCGGACCGGCACGGCCCTCCGCGGCCGGTTATACGAACACCGGCTCCGGCTCCAGCAGCACCCCATAGCGCGCCTGCACGTCGGCCTGTATCGCCCGCGCCAGCGCCACCACATCGGCGCCGCTGGCGCCACCGTTATTGACCAGCACCAGCGCCTGTTTCGGATACACGCCGGCCGCGCCCAGGTTCCTGCCCTTCCAGCCGCATTGATCGATCAGCCAGCCCGCCGCCAGCTTTTCGCTGCCGTCGGCTTGCGGGTGGTGCACCAGCGCCGGAAAACGCTCTAGCAGCGCCGCGCACTGCGCGCCCGTCACCACCGGATTTTTAAAGAAGCTGCCGGCGTTGCCGATCACCGCCGGATCGGGCAGTTTGCGGCGGCGGATCGCCACCACCGTATCTGCCACCTGCTGCGCGTTCGGCGCGGCGCCGCCGCCATCGCCCGCCATGTGCTGCGCGACCGCCTGCGCCAGTTCGGCGTAGCGCAGATTCGGCTGCCACTGTTTGGGCAGCGCGAACGTCACATCGAGAATAATCAAATGGCGCCCTGCCTCCTGCTTGAAGACGCTGTCGCGGTACCCGAAGCGGCAGGCGCCGGCGTCCATCGCGTAGGTGGCGCCGCTACGCGGATCGAACACCGTCACGCTGTGGAACACGTCCTTGGTTTCCAGCCCATACGCGCCGATGTTCTGGATCGGCGCGGCGCCCACGGTGCCCGGGATCAGCGACAGGTTTTCCAGGCCGCCGATGCCCTGCGCCAGGGTCCACTGCACAAAGCCATGCCAGTTCTCGCCGGCCGCCGCGCGCACGTAATGACAGCGCTCGTCGCCGCCGACCACTTCCTTGCCCTCGAGCGCGATGTGCAGGACCAGTCCGGGAAAATCGCCCGTCAGCAGCAGGTTGCTGCCGCCGCCCAATACCAGCCGTGGCAACGCGGCCAACGCCGGATCGGCCAACGCGCCGAGCAATTGCTCTGTTTTCGTCACGCGCAAATAGGCCCGCGCGGTCGCCGCGATGCCGAAGGTGTTAAGGGATTGGAGGGGAACCTGATGCTGTATGAAGGACTGTGGATGCATGGAAGAAAAACCGATTAATTTAGTCGATTATAGAGCGAAACAGGCAAAAAACCACTGCGTGTATGGGGGTGACTGTCCGGTTGTCCGTTAAAATGTCAGACTTTGACGGGGCGAAGTTTACGCGCGCCCCGTGCCACACGAAAAGGAATAGCCATGCCGTCGTTTGATGTAGTCTCCGAAGCCGATATGATCGAAGTAAAAAATGCAGTCGAGCAATCCCAGAAGGAAATCGCCACCCGTTTCGATTTCAAAGGGACCGGCGCATCCGTCGAGCACAAGGAAAACGAACTGACCGTTGTCGCCGATTCCGAATTCCAGCTGCAGCAAGTACGCGACGTGCTGACCAACAAACTGTCCAAGCGCAAGGTCGACGTGCGCTTCCTCGAAGACGGCGACATCAAGAAGATCGGCGGCGACAAGGTCAAGCAGATCATCAAGATCAAGAACGGTATCGAGTCCGACGACGCCAAAAAGATCGTGCGCGTCATCAAGGACAGCAAGATGAAGGTGCAGGCCAGCATCCAGGGCGAAGCGGTGCGCGTGACCGGCGCCAAGCGCGACGATCTGCAAGCGGCCATGGCCATGCTGCGCAAGGACGTCCCCGACATGCCGCTCGAATTCAACAACTTCCGCGACTGATCCCGCCCGCGCGGCTCGGCCGCGCCGTCACAAGGCGGTAGCACGGTTGGAGTAAAATAAGTTCACGCTCCATGTGGCGTGCTACCGCGCGAAACAGCAGTTCACCGCATAGCGCCGGGCCATGACGCCTGGCAAACAACCTCGGTAGTCTAAGGATAGCAATGAAACGTGTTGATGATTTCCGCCTGCGATTTGGCAAAAACGAGTACGTGCCCATCA
>DASVTJ010000146.1:0-3689 GCA_036387635.1 Duganella sp. | reverse complement strand
GCCGCGCTGCGGGTGCTGTCGGTGATCCACGCGCGCCACCGCTTGCCGGCGCCGCCCGGCATGACCGAGCCCAACGCCACGCTGCACTACCTGCACCAGGCGCTGGCGGTGGCCGCGCGCATCGACGGCTACACGCTGCCGGGCGACCTGCACGACGCGCTCGGACGCGAATACGCGCAGATCGGCGAGCACGCGCGGGCCTACCGGGCCGCGCTGGCGGCGGCCGCCGCGCGCGACAAGACCCACAGCCAGGAAGCGACCAACCGCGCCATCGCCATGGAGGTGCACCATCAAACCGAGCGCGCGCGCGCCGAGGGCCTGCACCACCGCCAGCTGGCCGCGTCCGAGGCGCACCGCGCCGAGCTGCTGCTGCAAACCACGGCCACGCTGGAACGGCTGTCGGTGGTCGGGCGCGAGATCACCACCCACCTCGACGCCGCCGCCGTGTTCGCGGCGCTCAATTGCCACGTGCAGGCGCTGCTGCCGGCCGACACCTTCGCCATCTACCTGGGCGCCCCCGGCTTCGACACGCTCAGCCGCGTGTTCGGCGTCGAGGATGGCGAGCCACTGGCCAGCAACACCATCGCCATCGACAACCCGCGCGCCAACGCCGCGCGCTGCCTGCGCGAGCGCGCCGAGATCTATGTCGACGATGCCGGCCCGGACGACATCTTCCTGGCCCCCGGCACGCGCGTGATGGCGTGCGCGCTGTACGTGCCGCTGCTGGTCGGCGAACGCGTGCTGGGCGTGATGACGGTGCAGGCGGCGCGCCCGCGCGCCTATGGCGAGCGCGAACGGCTGATCTTCCGCACCTTGTGCGCCTACGGCGCCATCGCGCTCGACAACGCGCAAGCGTACCGCCAGCTGCAGGACGCGCAGGCGCAACTGCTGTCGCAGCAAAAGCTGGCGGCGCTGGGCGCGTTGATGGCCGGCGTCGCCCACGAACTGAACACGCCGATCGGCAATAGCCTGCTGATCGCCAGCACGCTGCACCAGAAGACCGCCGAGATGGCGCAGCGCATGGACGGCCCCGGCCTGCGCCGCTCCGAGCTGGCCGGCTACCTCGACGACGCCGTCGCCGCGCACGCGCTGGTGATGCGCGGACTGACCAGCGCGGCCGACCTGGTCAACAGCTTCAAGCAGGTGGCGGTCGACCGCACCACCGAGCAGCGGCGCCGCTTCGACCTGCGCCAGGTGGCGCACGATGTCGTCGCCACGATGATGAACCGCGTGCGCGCCGGCGGCCACCGCATCGACGTCGAGGTGGCCCCCGACATCGCCATGGACGGCTACCCCGGTCCGCTGGGCCAGGTGCTGGCCAACTTCATCAACAACGCCCTGCTGCACGCGTTCGCCGCCAGGCCGGCCCCCACGTCGGGCGGCGGCAACAGCGACAACGACGGCGGCAGCGGCAACAGCGGCGGCGCCGGGCGCATGTGGCTGCGCGCCGGCGCCCCGGTCGACGCCCGCGTGACGGTGGTGTTCGGCGACGACGGCGCCGGCATCGCGCCCGAACACATGTCGCGCATCTTCGACCCGTTCTTCACCACCAAGCTCGGCCAGGGCGGCAGCGGCCTCGGACTGTCGATCAGCTACAATATCGTCACCTCGCTGCTGGGCGGCCAGATCGCCGTGCACAGCTCGGCCGCCGGCACCGTCTTCACGCTCGAGCTGCCGTTGAACGCGCCGGCGCCGGCGCCCGGAGCGCCCGCCGCGCGGATCTACCACTAAAAAGCCGGTCGCCGACAGCACAATCTGCGGCAATTCGCCGATTCCGCCGAATTGCCTTTATAATTGTCCGGCTCAGCCGGCCGGGCACCTAGTCCCGGGCCAGCCCACCTGTCAGCCGCCACTATGCCTAGCCAAAATCAGCAAAATTCGATAAAGCATTATCTGCAGTTTTCCGACTTCACGTTGGCCGAGTACGAGTACGTCATCGAACGCGCCCACCTGATCAAGCGCAAGTTCAAAAACTACGAGATCTACCACCCGCTGATCGACCGCACGCTGGTGATGGTGTTCGAGAAAAACTCGACCCGCACCCGCCTGTCGTTCGAGGCCGGCATGCACCAGCTGGGCGGCGCGGCGATCTACCTCAACACGCGCGACTCGCAGCTGGGCCGCGGCGAGCCGGTCGAGGACGCCGGCCAGGTGATGAGCCGCATGTGCGACATCATCATGGTGCGCACCTTTGGCCAGGACATCATCGAGCGCTTCGCCGCCCATTCGCGCGTGCCGGTCATCAACGGCCTGACCAACGAGCACCACCCGTGCCAGGTGTTCGCCGACATCTTCACCTTCTACGAGCACCGCGGCCCGATCGCCGGCAAGACGGTGGCCTGGATCGGCGACGCCAACAACATGCTCTATTCGTGGCTGCAGGCGGCCGAGGTGTTCGGCTTCCACGTCAACGTCTCCACGCCCAAGGGCTACGACATGGACATGTCGCTGGTGTCGACCGACCGCTACACATTCTTCGCCAACCCGGCCGACGCCTGCGACGGCGCCCACCTGGTCTGCACCGACGTCTGGACCAGCATGGGCTACGAAGAGGAAAACGCGGCGCGCATCCAAGCCTTCGACGGCTGGATCGTCGACGCCGCCAAGATGGCGCGCGCCGCGCCCGACGCGCTGTTCATGCACTGCCTGCCGGCCCACCGCGGCGAGGAAGTGGCCGCCGAGGTCATCGACGGCCCGCAGTCGGTGGTCTGGGACGAGGCCGAGAACCGCCTGCACATCCAGAAGGCGCTGATCGAATACCTGCTGCTCGGGCGCATCGACCCGCAGCGCTCCCCCGTCTAAGCAACCCCTCAAATACTCTTCACCTCCATTGGAACTAGCATGAGCGATATTAAAAAAGTGGTCCTCGCCTATTCGGGCGGCCTTGACACTTCCGTCATTTTGAAATGGCTGCAGGATAACTACCAGTGCGAAATCGTCACCTTCACGGCCGATCTGGGCCAGGGCGAGGAGCTCGAGCCGGCGCGCGCCAAGGCGATCAAGTTCGGCATCAAGCCGGAGAACATCTACATCGACGACGTGCGCGAGGAATTCGTGCGCGACTTCGTGTTCCCGATGTTCCGCGCCAACACGGTGTACGAGGGCGAATACCTGCTGGGCACCTCGATCGCCCGTCCTTTGATCGCCAAGCGCCTGATCGACATCGCCAACGAGACCGGCGCCGACGCCATCTCGCACGGCGCCACCGGCAAGGGCAACGACCAGGTGCGCTTCGAACTGGGCGCCTACGCGCTCAAACCGGGCGTGAAAATCATCGCCCCGTGGCGCGAGTGGGACCTGCTGTCGCGCGAAAAACTGCTCAAGTACGCGGAGGACGCCGGCATCGACATCGACATGAAGCACAAGAACGGCGGCGCGCCGTACTCGATGGACGCCAACCTGCTGCACATCTCGTTCGAAGGCCGCCACCTGGAAAACCCGAGCGCCGAAGCCGAGGAAACCATGTGGCGCTGGAGCGTGAGCCCGGAGGCCGCGCCCGACCAGGCCGAGTACCTCGACCTCGAATACGAGCGGGGCGACATCGTCGCGCTGAACGGCGTGCGCATGTCGCCGGCGACCGTGCTGACCGAACTCAATCGCCTCGGCGGCAAGCATGGCATCGGCCGCCTCGACCTGGTGGAAAACCGCTACGTCGGCATGAAGTCGCGCGGCTGCTACGAAACCCCGGG
>DASVTJ010000145.1:0-4352 GCA_036387635.1 Duganella sp. | reverse complement strand
TGCATCCGCGACACGCGCGCGCTGTCGCCGAAGACCCAGATCGAAGTGCTGGTGCCGGACTTCCGCGGCCGCCTGCAAAAAGCGCTGGACATCTTCAAGGACGGCCTGCCGGACGTCATGAACCACAATCTGGAAACGGTGCCGCGCCTGTACAAGGAAGCGCGTCCGGGTTCGGACTACATGCACTCGCTGCAGTTGCTCAAAGAGTTCAAGGACATGTATCCGGAAGTCAAAACCAAGTCCGGCATCATGGTCGGCCTGGGCGAGACCGACGAGGAAATCCTGCAAGTGATGCGCGACATGCGCGAGCACAACATCGACATGCTGACCATCGGCCAATATCTGGCGCCGTCGAACAGCCACCTGCCGGTGCGCCGCTACGTGCACCCGGACGTGTTCAAGATGTTCGAAGCGGAAGCGTACAAGATGGGCTTCAAGCACGCCGCCGTTGGCGCCATGGTGCGCAGCTCGTACCACGCCGACGAGCAGGCGCACAACGTACTGGCCGCCGTCAACGCGTAATTGCTGTAGACCTGTTTGACGAGGTGGCCACCGTCTGTGGCCACCTTGACGAGCTGCTGATCCATGTTGGCGATCACCCGAGCATCGAACCTAGACTCGATTCCGCATTTATCCAAGCATCCAGCGTCATCTCCTGACCGCGTCAACTCGGCCGCTCCGCAGTTCGCCCGCATCGTTTGTTTCGGCCAGGATGTCGCCGTAGAGCGCGACCAGCTTGGCGCCTTCGCGGTCCCAACGGTATTTGCTTTCGGCTGCGCGCCGGCCGTTGCGGCCCATCGCTGCGGCCCGCTCGGGGTGTGTGAGGAGGAAGTTGATCGCCAGCGCGATGGCGTTGGGATTTTCCGGATCGACGCATATGCCGCAGTCGGCGTCTTCGATGATGCCGCGCCAGAGCGGAAAGTCGGACGCGATCACCGGCAAGCCGGCCGACATGTATTCGAACAGCTTGATCGGCAGCGAGTTGATGAAGTTCGGTTCCGGCTTCAGGGTCACCAGGCCGCAGATGCTGCGTGCCATGATGTCGGCCACCTTCCGCCGATCGACGAAGCCGCACTCCTCGACTTGCCGCCAGCCCCGATAGCCCTTCAATTCCGTGCGCAACGATGGCGGGTCGAACACGCCGGCCAGCAGCAGCTTGACCGGGACGATCTCCAGCGCGTGGATGATGTAGCGAATGCCGCGCATCTCGTTGATGGCGCCGACATAGCAGATGCTGTCGCGCTGGATCGCGGCGGGCGCCGCCGCTTCGGCTCCCTCCGTCTCCGCCGCTCCCACTCCCGTCGTCGATGGCGCTGCGGCCAGCTCGTTGATCGTCGGATAGTTGTGGATCACCGCCACCCGCGCCGCGCTTCGCTCGAACAGCGCGCCGATGTATGGCGTGGCCGCGACCATCGCCGCGAAACGCCGCGCCGCGAAGTGCTCGACGCCGCGCGCCACCGCGCCAATCACGTGGCGCAGCACCGACGGTATCCATTGCTTCGAGTGGATGTCGGCGCGCAAATCTTCATGCAGGTCGTAGATGACCTTGCGCCCCTGCCAGCTCAGCAGCAAGCCGTACGGAATCAGCTCGGGATCGTGGAAATGGTAGATGTCGGCGTCGAGCGCCTTTGCGGCCCGGTAGCAGCGGTACGTATGGGCCACCATCCGCCGCAGGCGGCCGCCGGCCAGCGGCGCGAGCGCGTGGATGGTGACGCCGGCGCCGGCCGCCTCGGCGATCTGCGCGTCGCTGGCGCCGATGACCAGGTGCACGTCGAAGCCGGCCTGCGCCAGCGACACGCACTGCTTGCGGTAGATTCGGATGTCGAGTCCCGGATGCACCGACGAGAAGTGGCAGACTTTTTTCATGGCGTGTGTTCCATCGCGCGCCTTCCGCTACGCGGCCAGCCTGGACGGCCCGGGCTGCCGGCGCGGCGCGCGCGTCGGCTCGACCAGCCACGCCAGCATCAGCGCTTCGTCGAGCAGATCGGCATCCCGCGCCAGCGACGCATCCGACAGCAGCGCGTCGAGCCCGCCGCCGGATTTGAGCGCGCCGCCCAACGCCGTCGCATTGTCGAAGATGCGCGCGCGCAGGCTGGCGCCGATGCCCTGGGCGATCCAGTTCTGCGTGACGTCGAAGCCGCGCTTCTTCCGGTTCAGCCGCACCACGTCCGGTACCAATCCCTTCGCCGCGCTGCGCAGCAGCCATTTGCCGTAGCCGTTGGCGATCTTCATGCGCGTCGGCAGCGCCAGCGCGAATTCGACCAGCCGGTAATCCATGAACGTCAGCCGCGTCTCGATGCCGTACCCCATCGAATTGCGGTCCTCGTAGCGCAGCAACGTCGGCAGGCTCCATTGCTCGATATCCTCGATCTGCCGGTCCGCCAGCGACACGCCCGCCTCGCCCCACAGGTTGTGCGGCCCGGCCTCCCAGTCCAGCAGGCGGAACCCTGCGGCCTTGGCATTGCCGCCCTGGTAGCGATTGCGGTTCTGCCAGTACATGCGCGCCTGGCCGGCCTCGTGCGCCAGCATCAGTCCCAGCGAGTACATCAGCCGCAGCGCGCCTTTGGCCTCGCGCCGGAACAACGCCTCGCGCAGCGCGATGACGATGAACTTGCGGTAACCGGCGAAGATCTCGTCGCTGCCCTGGCCGCCAAGCAGCACCTTGACGCCGGCGTCGCTGACGGCGCCGAACACGGCGTTCTGCGCGATCGGACTCAGGCCCGAGAACGGCGCTTCCTGGAACGCCATGGTTTGCTCCAGCACGTCGCACAACTGCCGGCTGCCCCAGTGCGGCCAAATATAGGTGACGTCGATGCCTGCGGCGTCAGCCAGCGCTTGCGTGCCCGGTCCCTCCGACGCCGGCTCCGACGGCGAACCGAATGAGAACGCCCGCGTGCGCGCGGCTTGGCCTTGGCGCATCATTGAACAGGCGATCGACGCGGAGTCGAGCCCGGCGCTGAGCGACACCGCCACCGGTACGTCGCTGCGCAGGCGCAGCTTGACGGCGCTGTCGAACAACGCGCGGCATTGCTCCAGCAGCTCGGCGTCGCCGCTGTGCGCCATCGCGTCGCGCCGCGCCGCCACCGCGTCCTTGAGCGAATACCAGCGGCCGTCGCTGACCTCGATGCGACCGGGCGACAACTGGAACTTGACCCAGCAGCCGGCCGGCACCGCGTGCACATCTTGGTAAGGCGAACCCGATTGCGCGGTCTCGTAGGCCTTGTAGCGCACGCCGCGCGCGCAGTAGTCGGTGTCGATCGCGGTGCCGACTAACTCGGCCACGCCGGCCACCGACGAGCCGAACGTGATGTCGCCGTTCGGACAGCGGCCCCATAGCAGCGGCTTGACGCCGAAGCGGTCGCGCACCAGCCACAGCTCGCCGGTGTGTTCGTTGAAGGCGGCAAAGGCGAACATGCCGTTGAGCTTAGGCAGCGCGTCCAGGCCCCACAGCGCCCACGCGCGCAGCAAGACTTCGGTGTCGCTGCCGCCGGCAAACACTTGCCCGGCGTCTTGCAGTGTCGCGCGCAGTTCGCGGTAGTTATAGATCTCGCCGTTGTAGACGATGGACCAGCCCGACCCGCGGCCGGAGCCGGCGTCGATCATTGGTTGCGCGCCCAGCGCCGACAGTTCGATCACCGCCAGCCGGCTGTGCGCGAGCGTGACACCATGGCCTAGACAAGCCGCATGCCTGGCGCCGCGCGCATCGGGACCACGGCCGTCGATGAAGCGAAAGGCCGCCGCCAATGTCGCAGAGGTATCGCCCTGCGGCGCGCCGTTGTTGACTAATCCCCATATTCCGCACATCGCGCAGCTCCCGAGTCGTGAAACACCAGTCTCACGATCGTAGCTGAACAAAAAACCACTTGATGCGATCTCGATCAAGTGTCCGCCGACGCGGCGCGATGTCGCGGTGCCGGGGAAAAACAATTGCCGCGCGCGGTACATCCGGCCTGCCGCAGCGGCTGACGTCGCCGCCGCAATCCTAGAACGAGATGTCGAACGCGCGCTCGACGAACCAGTACAGCGCCACCAGCGCGATCGCCGCCGAGCCACCGGTCAGCAGGCGGCGGTAAAACACCGTGTGCCGCAGCGAAAAGGCGAGCGGCAGAAACACGGCGACAATGCACAACTGGCCGATCTCCACGCCCAGGTTGAAGCCGAATAAACTGGCCAGCAGCGCGGTCTTCGGCAGGCCCAGATCGATCAGCACACTGGCGAAGCCGAAGCCGTGGATCAAGCCGAACGCGAACGCCGCCACCGGCCGCCGCCCACGGAACAACGGGTAGATATTGTTCACCGCCGCCAGTATCACCGAGGCGGCGATCGCCGATTCGACAAAGCGCGATGGCAGC
>DASVTJ010000144.1:0-4341 GCA_036387635.1 Duganella sp. | reverse complement strand
CGAGCCTGGCGTGGTCTTGTCGGCGACGATGTTGACGATGTCGGAGCCGTACTTGAACTTCTTGCTCTGCCATTTATCCAGCGTGGCGAAGCTGGTCCCGGCGAAGTTGGCCTCGTAACCCAGCACGCGATCGAGTTCGGTCGGGTGGCCGACCGACTCGTGGATCGTCAGCCACAGATGTTCGGGCGACAGCACCAGATCGTACTTGCCCGGTTCGACCGACTTGGCGGTCAGTTTTTGTTTCGCCTGTTTGCCGGCCGCGCGGGCGTCCTCGATCAGATCGTAGGAGCCGGTGTACAGCGTGGCCACGCCGCCGGCGGCCTTCACTTTGTGTTCCGGGCGCGCGTCCAGGTATTCGTAGCCCATGCCGACCGGCGCGGAAAAGCCCTGGCGCGAACGGAATTTGTTGGTCTTCTTGTCGACGGCGGTGGCGAACACCGGCATCCACAGGCGATGCAGATCCTGGTCGATGTAGGAGCCGTCGGTCGAGGCGAAGTACTTCTGCTGGTTCACCTGGAACAGCAGCGACTCCATGAAGCTCGCGCCGCCGTCCATGCCGGCCTTGTTGGCGGCGATCAGCAGCTCGGCCTTTTCCTTGATCGGCACCGTGCGCCAGTCCTTGGCCATCGGCGTCGCCCACGCGACCTCGCCTACGCCCTTGACCGGCGCCAGGATCACGGGCTCGGTTTGCAGTTTGGCGTTGGCCTTGGCGATGGCGACGGCCTGGCGCGCCGCGCCGGCCACGCCGTCCGGCGTCATGTCGTTGGTGGCGGCGAAGCCGTAGGCGCCGCCGGCGATCACGCGCACGCCGACGCCGGCCGATTCGGTGTTGACGACGTTTTCGACATTCAGGTCGCGGGTCGTGATGAACTGGTTCAGATAGCGGCCGACGCGCACGTCGCAGTAGGAGGCGCCGGCCTGGGTGGCAGCCGTCATCGCGGTATCGGCCAGCATTTTCTTGAATTGCAGCGCCATCGGCGCAAGCAGCTCCTCGGCCGCTATCGCGCGGCCGAAGGCGGGCAGCAGCATCGTGCCCAAGGCCAGACTACTAACATTAAGGAATGCACGTCGTTCCATCGTATCTCCAAACGTATGGCAATGATTGTGGGCCAGCCGCCCAAGGTCCCGCTTTGCTTTTATTTGCCGCTTTGCTTTTATTTGCTCTTCCAGCCGGTACAACTGTTATGCGCTTGCTTCTTCACGCCGGCCCTGAATATCCGTCGCCAATTCCAGCGGATCGCCAATATTAGCGCTGTATTAAGAATCGGGATAGGCAAAATGTATGCCACTAACAACAGCGAAACACTGTGTTACAAGAGTGCTCCCGGAGCGCACCGCCGCGACGCGCGCCGCACTTCGCTGGTGCGGATCGCAATTCGCTTGACCTCTTTGCAAGCATGGCCGATGATCGCGCAGGGCGGGCGACCGCGTGCCGCCCATCGACCCCTCAGGAGACTTTGCATGAAGAGATATCTCGTGGCCGCACTGGCCACCACCACGCTGTTCGCTGCAAGCGGCGCCATCGCCGCCCCCGCCGAAGCCACCGACGCCAAGCTGAAAGCCGCCATCGCCGCCAGCTCGCGCACTCCGGGCAATGTCGCGCGCGACGTCTACCGCCATCCCTACGAGACGCTGTCGTTCTTCGGCATCCGCCCGAACATGACGGTGGTGGAATTGGCGCCGGGCGGCGGCTGGTACACCGAGATCCTGGCGCCGTACCTGCGCGAAAGCGGTAAGCTGATCGCCGCCGGCAACGACCTGGCCTCGCCGAACGAGCGCGAACGCAAGGGCGCCGAGCGCTTCATGGAACGCCTCAACGCCAAGCCGGAGGTGTACAACAAGGTGGCGATGGGCGTGTTTTCGCCACCGCGCAAGTATGAATTCGCGCCGGCCGGCAGTGTCGACATGGTGCTCACGTTCCGCAATATCCATAACTGGATACCGGCCGGTCCCGAGAATTTGAAAACGCTGTTCGCCAGCGTCTACACCAGCCTGAAACCGGGCGGCGTGTTCGGCGTGGTCGAACACCGCCTGCCGGCCGGCAAAACGCAGGATGCGGAGGCCAGCACCGGCTACATGCACGAGAAGTATGTGATCGGCCTGGCCGAAGCGGCAGGCTTCAAGCTGGCGGCCAAGTCGGAAATCAACGCCAACCAGAAGGACACGGCCGACCACAAAGGCGGCGTCTGGGCGCTGCCACCGAGCTACACCAACAAGGACGAGGACAAGGCGAAGTATCAGGCCATCGGCGAGAGCGACCGCATGACGCTGAAGTTCGTCAAGCCGTGACGTAGCAGCGCGTTGTAGCGGGCACGCGGCCGATCGCGCCCTGGGCGAGGGCGCCGGCGGCCGCGAAAGTGGCCCGGCTTTGTGGCCCGGCCTTAGAACCGGGTGAACTTGTCCTCGTCCGGCGATCCGTGAAACGCGACGGACCCGGCGCGGCCGGGGCGGGCCATATGCGACGACGCGTTTGCGCCTTTGACCGTGGCCGCCCTGCGCGCCGGAGTGCGCTCCTCGACGGTGTAGCGCTTGAATACCGCCATCAACTCGCCCAGTTGCTCGGCCTGGGCGCTCATCTCTTCCGAGGTCGCCGCCAGCTCTTCCGAACTGGCGGCATTGATCTGGGTGGTCTGGCTAAGCTGACCGACCGCGCTGTTTATCTGGCGCACGCCGGAGCTTTGCTCCTCCGAAGCGGCCGATATCTCCTGCACCAGATCCGACGTCTTGCGGATGTTGGGCACCAGCGCGTCGAACATCGCGCCGGCCTGTTCGGCCAGGTCGACGCTGTCGGCGGCCACCTTGCTGATCTCCTGCGCCGCCACCTGGCTGCGTTCGGCCAGTTTGCGCACCTCGGCCGCCACCACCGCGAAGCCCTTGCCGTGTTCGCCGGCGCGCGCCGCCTCGATGGCCGCGTTCAGCGCCAGCAAGTTGGTTTGATAAGCGATATCGTCGATGATGCCGATCTTGCTGGCGATCTGGCGCATCGCCGCCGCCGTCGCCTTGACCACCTCGCCGCCGCGGGCCGCGTCCACCGCCGCCTGCGTGGCGATGCCGTCGGTGATTTTGGCGTTCTCCGTGTTCTGGGCGATCGACGCGGTCATCTGCTCGATCGAGGCGCTGGTTTCCTCGACGCCGGCGGCCTGCTCGCTGGCCGCCTGCGACAACGACTGCGCCGTCGAACTGACTTCCTGCGACGATCCCGCCAGGCCGGCGACCACCATCTGCACCTCGCGCACGACCCCCGACAGGCTGCGCGCCAGCCACACCGCCAGCACGCAACCGAGCAAGGCGATCACGATATCGACGGTCAGTATCTGCCGTTTGGCCGAATCGGTCACCTCCGTCATCGCTGCCGATTCGCGGTCGGTCAGGTTCTCGTTGACCTTGAGCAGTTTGCGGAAGGCGCCGGCGATGGCCGCGTCGGCCCCCTTGATGGCCTTGTCCATTTCCTGCGCCGTCATGCCTTTCGCGTGCATCGCCTCCAGTTCGACCATGCTGTCCCCGTAGCTCTTGATGCCAGCGGCCACTTCGCCCATCAGCACCTGCTCTTCGGGGCTCAGGCTTCCCACTGCCTTGTAGTGGGTCATCCCCTTGTCGATGTTCGCCAGTTCGGCGCGGAACCGCGTGTTGTGGTCGCCGCCGCGCAGCACATAATTCTTAAAATTCTGCACCGCGTGCCCGTGCGCGATGACGCCTTCGAGCACGGCGTTTTTGCGCGCCAGGGTGACCGTCTCAAAACTTTGCCACTGCTCGTGCATCGCCGTCAGTTTGGCGAAGGCGATAACCCCCAACAGCGCCACCAGCAGCACGATGACGCCGAATCCCGCGTGCAGCCGGGTCTCCATTTTCATTTTCTTAAACATGATGCCTCTCCAGGGTGATTCGTTGGTGAAAACGCGGTGCGCGTTCTACACGTGGTCCAATGCGGCGGGCGCGATGGCGGCCAGATCTCCCACCGACGCCACCTGCCGCACATCGAGCAACAGCACGAAGCGGCCATTCACCTTCCCTATCCCTTGCAGCATCTCGGCGCGCACCTGCGCGCCCAGACTGGGCGCCGGTTCGACCTCGGACGGCGAGATGTCGAGCACCGCGTTGACGGCGTCCACCAGGATGCCGATCACGAAGGCGCCGTTGTCGCCTTCGACTTCCACCACGATGATGCACGTGCGTTTGCTGACCGGTACCGGCTCGCGACCGAGCCGGCACGCCAGGTCCAGCACCGGCACCGCCGTGCCGCGCAGGTTGATCACGCCGCTGATACAGGGCGGCATCTGCGGCACCGGCGTCACGCCCGCGTATTCGAGTATCTCGCGCACGGCCAGGATACCGATCGCGAAC
>DASVTJ010000143.1:0-1871 GCA_036387635.1 Duganella sp. | reverse complement strand
CACCACGGCGGCCAGATCGTCGACGTGGATCGGTTGCACCCTGGCGCCGTGCGCCATCGGCATCATCAGCACCGGCAGGGTCGCCAGCATGCGGAACATCACGCTGCTGGCGCCATCGTCGCCATACACCAGCGACGGCCGCACGATGGTGGCGCTGAGCCGGCGCGCCAGCAGATCGACTTCGGCCGCGCCCTTGCTGCGCCAGTAGCCGGTGGCCGCGTCGGGATGGCTGCCCAGCGCCGACACCTGCACCACGCGCCGCACGCCAAGCCGCTCGCAGGCGGCAAACAGCGCCACCGGGGCGGCGCGGTGCAGCCGGTCGAAATCGCCCTCGCGCGCCTCGCGGATGATGCCGACGCAGTTGACGACGGCGTCCACGCCGGCCAGCGGCGGCAGCCAGTCCTGCTCGCGCGTCATGCCGCCGAAGTCCAGCGCCAGCCAATCGTCGGCGCGCTCGTCGTCCGGGCGGCGGCGGCTGGCGCCGACGGCGGTGCAACCGGCCGCCCGCAACGCGCGCAGCACATGGCCGCCGACCAAACCCGTCGCACCAATCACCAGCACTCTCATATCGCCCCCTACTTGGTTATGTCGAACGCCAGAATCAGGACCTGACCCTGGATTACGCCAGGCTGCGCAGCGCGCCGTCGAGTGCCGGGTAGCGGAACACGAAGCCGCCGGCCTTCGAGCAGCAAGTCGGCCTGCTCGCCCAGCGCCATCCGCATCGGCCAGCCCGGCGTCGGAAAGCCGTACGGGCGCCCCAACACCGACGCCGCCACCCGGCTGAAGCGCGCCTGGCTCAGGCTCTGCGGCGCGGTGAAGTTGTAGGCGCACCCGCACCGCTGCGGCACAAGTGGGCGATGACGGCGAGGTCGTCCACTTGTATCCACGACAGCCATTGCGCGCGGCCGCCCAGCGGCCCGCAGGATTTTCTTGAACAGTTCACCTTCGGACGGGATCATTTGCTACCCTGCGCTTTGTCGTCGCCGAGCAGGCGGGCGACCTTGCCGCCCATCTTGAGGAAGCGCTGCATGGTCGCCGGCGGCAGGTGCTTGTAGTCGCCGTAGGTGGCGGTGAGCATTTCGAGGAAGTCCAGCACCTGGTCCATCTTGACCTTGGTGGCCGGTTCCAGCGCCGGGTCGCTGTCGGCCTCCAGCGCGCACTCGCGCAGCACCGTCAGCGTGGGATCGATCTCGCGCTTCTTGCGCTGCTCGACGATGACGCGGAAGATTTCCCACACATCCTGTAGCGCGACGAAGTGGTCGCGGCGGTCGCCGGCGATGTGGGTGATGCGCACCAGGCCCCAGCTTTGCAGCTCCTTGAGGCTGTTGCTCACGTTCGAGCGCGCCACCGCCAGCGTCTCGGCGATGTCCTCGGCCGGCAACGGCTGGTTCGACAGGAACAGCAGCGCGTGGATCTGCGCCACCGTGCGGTTGACGCCCCAGCGCGTGCCCATCTCGCCCCAGTGCAGGATGTATTTTTGAATGGTCGGCGCGAGCGGCATGGCATTTCTTTCATTTCTGTCGTTACAGAAAGAATAGAACTAGCCACTCGTGATGTCAAGCTAACATTGTTCAGGTAAACAGATAAACCCGGTCAAACCCTGTTCAGGTCAGCGCCAGCTGTCTCCTACCGGCGCCGGCGCCGGCACCGGCGCGGCCGCCATCATCGTCGCCGATCTTGAAGATACTGACCGTCTGCGCCAACTCGCCGGCCTGGTCCTGCAGCGACTGCGTGGCCGCCGCCGCCTCCTCGACCAGCGCGGCGTTTTGCTGCGTGACCTGGTCCATCTGCGCGATCGCCTGGTTGACCTGGTCGATGCCCTCGCTCTGCTCGCGGCTGGCAAGGGCGATCTCGCCGACGATCTGCGTGAC
>DASVTJ010000142.1:0-13363 GCA_036387635.1 Duganella sp. | reverse complement strand
GATGCAAGACCTCAACTCCCTGATCGATCCGGCATCCGGCTGGACCATACCGGAAGCCTGGGACATCAACAACCGCGGCCAAATCGTCGCGTTCGGTTGCCGGACCGAAGGCTGCACGACGTTGCTGCTCACGCCCGCCGGTGGTGCGGCGGAACCGGCTATGGAGCAACCGGCCGCCTCGCAACCTGGTGCCGACTGACGGCTGCCGATACCGGCCGATACCTGCCGATACTGGTGGATGGCGCGGAGCTGGCTGGATTAGCCGCGCGGCGCGGCGCGGCCACGGTGCAACCTGCAAGCGCCAGGCCGCACCGCAAACGCTGGTCGGCCGGCCAGCGTCAGCCGGCCGCGCCGGCCACCGCCAAGGCCCGGCGAAGATAAGGCGCGGTGCGGCTGCGCTTGTCCTTGGCCAGCTCCACGGGCGGCCCGGCCGCCACGATCGTTCCGCCCTCCTCGCCCGCGCCCGGCCCGACGTCGATGACCCAATCGCTGGCGGCCAGCACCTGCATATTGTGCTCGACCACCACCACGGTATTACCGGCGTCCACCAGGCCGTGCAGCTGCGTCATCAGCAGTTCGATGTCGGCCGGATGCAGGCCGGTGGTCGGCTCGTCGAGCACATACAGGGTGTCGCCACGGGTGGCGCGTTGCAGCTCGGTCGCCAGCTTGATGCGCTGGGCCTCGCCGCCGGACAATTCGGTGGCCGGTTGTCCCAGCCGCAGATAGCCCAGGCCCACCGCGCGCAGCACGTCGAGCGCGTGCCGCAGCGGCGCCTCCTCGGCGAAAAACTTCCACGCCGCGTCCACCGTCATTTGCAGCACCTCGGCGATGTTGCGGTCGCGGTAGCGCACCGCCAGCGTATCGGGATTGTAGCGCGCGCCCTCGCACTCGGGACACGGCGCGTACACGCTTGGCAGGAACAACA
This sequence comes from Duganella sp., assembly GCA_036387635.1. Lineage (GTDB taxonomy): Bacteria > Pseudomonadota > Gammaproteobacteria > Burkholderiales > Burkholderiaceae_D > Rugamonas. The sequence continues at coordinate 12,438 of DASVTJ010000142.1, read as the reverse complement.
GCTCGACCATGACAAAACCTTCGCCGGCGCAGTTGGGACAACGTCCCTTGGCGACGTTGAACGAAAACCGTCCGGCGTCGTAGTGACGCGCGCGGGCCGCGCCGGTGGCGGCGAACAGCTTGCGCACATGGTCGAACAAACCGGTGTAGGTGGCCAGATTGGAGCGCGGCGTGCGGCCGATCGGCCGCTGGTCCACCTGCACCAGGCGCCGCACGCCCTGCATGCCGGCGGTGACGCGGCCCCGCGCTTCGCCGCCGGCCGTGTCGTCGAGCGCCGCCTCGACCAGATCGGCGTCGGCATCGGCATCGGCCGCCGCCGGGCTTTGGCCCAGCTGCGCCAACACCAGCTGCACCAATGCCTGGCTGACCAGACTCGATTTGCCCGACCCCGAAACGCCGCTGACGCTCGTCAGCACGCCGAGGGGGAATTCCGCGTCGACACCGTGCAGGTTGTTCCGCTCGACGCCGGCCAGCCGCAACCAGTCGCCCGGCGCGCGCACTTCGCGCGCCGTTCGGCTCACCGTCTCGAACAGGTATTCGGCGGTGCGCGACTCGGCGACATCCTTCAGGCCCTCCGGCGCGCCGCTATACAGCACGCGCCCGCCCTGCGTACCCGCTTTCGGCCCGACGTCGACGATCCAGTCGGCGTGGCGGATCACGTCGAGCGCATGCTCGACGACGAACAGGGAATTGCCGGCCGCCTTGAGCCGGTCCAGGGCCCGCAGCAGCGCCTCGGTGTCGACCGGATGCAGGCCGGCCGACGGCTCGTCCAGTACGTACACCACGCCGAACAGGCTGGAACGCACCTGCGTCGCCAGCCGCAGTCGCTGCAACTCACCTGGCGACAAGGTCGGCGTGCCACGCTCCAGGCTCAAATACCCCAGCCCGAGGTCCAGCAGCACCGACAGGCGCGCCACCAGATCCTGGGCGATGCGCTGCGTGACGATCGCTTTCTCCGGATGGCGCGCGGCGTCCTTCGCCCCGGCCTTGGTCTTGGCCGCCGGCGGCTTGCCGTCCGCGTACGGCGCCAGCATCTGCGCCAGCCGCTGCAAGGGCAGCCGGCCGATCTCGGTGATATCGTGATCGCAGAACTTCACCGACAGCGATTCCTTGCGCAGCCGTTTGCCTTCGCAGGTCGGGCAATCCATGCCGACCAGGTACTGCGCCACGCGTTTCTTCATGATCGCGCTCTCGGTGCCGGCGAAAGTCTGCAGCACATATTTGCGCGCACCGGTGAAGGTGCCCTGATAGCTCGGCGTTTCCTTGCGCTTGTGCGCGCGGCGCGCCTCGGCCGGCGTCAGGCCGGCGTAGACCGGCGCGGTCGGCTGCTCGTCGGTGAACAGTATCCAGTCGCGGTCTTTTTTGGGCAGCTCGCGCCACGGCGTATCGACGTCGTAGCCGAGCGTCACCAGGATGTCGCGCAGATTCTGCCCGTGCCACGCGGTTGGCCACGCGGCGATCGCGCGTTCGCGTATCGTCAGACTGTCGTCGGGCACCATCGAACGCTCGGTCGCCTCATACACCCGGCCCAGGCCATGACACTGCGGACAAGCGCCCTGCGGCGTGTTCGGTGAAAACGACTCGGCGTACAGCAGCTCCTGGCCGGCTGGATAATCGCCGGCGCGCGAATACAGCATCCGCAGGGAATTCGACAAGGTGCTGACGCTGCCGACCGACGAGCGCGTGGTCGGCGCGCCGCGCTGCTGCTGCAACGCCACCGCCGGCGGCAGGCCGTCGATGGAGTCGACCTCGGGCACCGCCATTTGATGGAACAAGCGGCGCGCATAGGGCGACACCGATTCCAGGTAGCGCCGCTGCGCTTCCGCATACAAGGTGCCGAACGCCAGCGACGATTTACCGGACCCGGATACACCGGTGAAAACCACGATCGCGTTGCGCGGGATATCGACGTCGACATTTTGCAGATTGTGTTCGCGGGCGCCGCGCACGCGGACGTAACCGGACCCGCCGACCGGGGTGGCAACTGAGGTGGCAACTGAAGTGGCATCTTCGGCGACGATGTCTGCTGGTTCGCCTTGGGCGTTGGGACGATGCTTGGCCATGAAACCTTCCATTAAAATTTGGGTTTCAGCATCGACGATTCCGGCGCGGCAGTATGTACGGCAACGTACGCGTATGCCAGACGCAGCCGTTCGAAGGCTGGTTAGGCCGCCTGCACTTGCCCGCTATGTGCGTGAACGAACATACGTATTGCAGTGCTCGCCAGATGATGGTCGATACTTTCATCGTCACTTTCATCGTCACCTCCATCAACGGCCAAGCCGGGCAAAAGTCCCGCAACACCACTCTGATTTAGTAAAGGGAACCACCATGGCAAAAACTGTCGCCGAAGTCGTTATCGAAACCCTGCAGGAAGCGGGCGCAAAGCATTGCTGGGGCATCCCCGGCGATTCGCTGAACTACGTCACCGACGCGATCCGCCGCAGCGAGATCGAGTGGGTCCACGTGCGGCACGAGGAAGCGGCCGGTTTCGCCGCCGGCGCCGAGGCCATCGTCGCCAAGCGCCTGACCATCTGCGCCGGCTCCTGCGGGCCGGGCACCCTGCACTTCATCAACGGCTTGTACGAGGCGCACCGCAACCGCTCGCCGGTGGTGCTGATCGCCAGCCAGATCACGCGCGACGAGTTGGGCACCGACTTCCCCCAGGAGGTCGACTACAAGCCGATCTTCGACCAGTGCAGCGTGTTTTGCCAGGAGGTGCGCACGCCGGCGCACGCCAAGCGCATCACCGCAATGGCCGCACAGGCCGCGCTGACCAAGGGCGGCGTGGCCGTCATCATCCTGCCGATCGACCTGTCGAAGGAATCGGCGGCCGACGAACCGCCGTTCTCGGTGCATCTGCCGCAGCCGCAAACGCGTCCGTCCGACCTGGAACTGAACCGAATCGCCGACATCATCAACGCCGGCAAGAAAGTCGCCATCTACGCCGGCTCCGGTTGCGAAGGCGCGCACGCACCGCTGATGGCGTTGGCCGAACGTCTGAAAGCGCCGATCGCCCACACCTCGCGCGCCAAGGACTTCGTCGAGTACGACAACCCCTACAACGTCGGCATGACCGGCATCTTCGGCATCGATTCGGGCTACCACGCGGTGACCGAGTGCGACACCTTGCTGCTGCTCGGCTGCGACTTCGCCTGGCGCCAGTATTATCCATCGCACGCGCGCATCATCCAGATCGATATCGACCCGACCCACCTGGGCCGGCGCCACCCGGTCGAAGTGGGCGCGGTCGGCGATATCGCCGCCACCCTGGCGGCGCTGCTGCCCCATGTGCAGGCGCGCGACGAGCGCGAATTCCTGGACCACTGCGTCGAGCGCCACGACAAGGCCATGGCGCACCTGAACGAGCGCGCCACGCTGGGCGACGGCAGCACGATACGTCCGCAGTTCCTGACCGCGTTGATCGACAAGCACGCCGACGACGACGCCATCTTCACCGCCGACGGCGGCTCGCCGATGGTGTGGGTGCTGCGCCACACGCGCGCCACCGGCAAGCGCCGCACGCTGGTCAGCCTGACGCACGGCACCATGGCCAACGCCATGCCGCAGGCGCTCGGCGCCAAAAAGGCGTTCCCGCAGCGGCAGGTGATCTCGTTGTCCGGCGACGGCGGGCTGACGATGATGCTGGGCGATCTGCTGACCGCCGTGCAGGAGAACATCGCTATCAAGGTCGCCGTCTACAACAATGGCTCGCTCGGTTTCGTCGAACTGGAACAAAAAGTCGAAGGTCTGCTCGACGCCTATACGGAACTGAAAAATCCGGACTTCGCCAAGGTCGCCGAGGCGATCGGGATTTATGGCCGCCGCGTTGAATCGGCCGCCGACCTGGAAGCCGCGGTAGTGGCGTGGCTGGCGCATCCCGGCCCTGCGCTGCTTGACGTCACGACCGACCGCTTCGAGCTGGTGATGCCGCCGAATATACAGGCGACCCAGGTGCTGGGCACCGCCTTGTACTCGGTCAAAGCCGTGCTCAGTGGGCGCGGTGGCGATGTCGTCGATATGATCAAGGATAACTTCGTCAAGTAACCCCCTCCGTCTCAACCCGAGTCAGTGCCGACATTCGCGTCTCAACCCGGGGTCAGTGCCGACATTCGGACAAATGGACTGAAGTAAGGAACTTTTCCGCTGACTGAAAGTTCTTGAGTGTCCTAATGTCGGCACTGACCCCGGGTTGCGGGTTGGCCTCCGTCCACCCGTCGCCCGCCGTGGCCCGCCGGGCACCGCTTGTCGTCCCTATCCAACAGTCTCGCCGGTGCCGCGCCCGCCGCTCCGCAGCGGATGTTTGCGCTTAACATTTATTCATATTTTTATGTTGACAACGCCGACGGCTCGCTTCTACACTGAAATGGTCGCGCAATCATAAGCCAATATAAAACGCCGCGACGGACAAAAAAAGCGAAAAAAAGCGAAAATCCTTTAGGAGACAACGATGTCAACGAAGCACTTCCAGGCCGGTAGCCACTCGCGCCGGCGGCTCGCATTCGGCCTGACGGCCATGGCCGGCCTGATTGCCCAGGCTTATGCCCAGGACAGCGCACCCGCCGCACCGGCGGCAGACACGCCGGTGATTCAAAAGGTCGAAGTCAGTGGATATCGCAACAGCCTGTTGTCTTCCGCGCGCGACAAGAAGGAAGCGGTCGGTTTTCAGGACTCGATCAACGCCGAGGACTTCGGCAAATTCCCGGATAAGAACATCGCCGAATCGCTAAGCCGCATCCCCGGCGTCGGCGTCTCGCGAGACGTCACCGGCGAAGGTATGAACATTCAGATCCGCGGCCTCGGATCGAGCTTCACCAAGGTCTTGCTGAATAACGCGCAGATCGCGGTGGCCTCGTCCGGTCCCATCGACGGCCAAAACAGCAACCGCGAGGTCGATCTCGATCTGCTGCCGACCGACTTGTTCACCAAACTCACCGTCAGCAAAAGCCCCACCGCCGACATGCTCGAAGGCGGCGCCGCCGGCGTCGTCAACCTGCGCAGCGCGCGCCCGTTCGACAAGGAAGGCCGCTCGGTGTCGCTCAGCGTGACCGGCACCAAAAACCAGATGGCCGATAAAACCGGTGGCCGTGGCTCGCTGCTGGCCAGCCAGACCTTCGGCAAAACCTTCGGTATCCTCGGTGGCCTGTCGTTGTCGCGTCAGGAGATCCGCACCACCGGCTTCGAATCCGTCGGCTGGACCAACGCCAACCTGTCGGCGGCGCAAAACACCTCGGCATCGCGCAACAACACGGGCGGCGGCAACTTCACGATTCCATCGGTGGTCCCGGCCAACGCCGGCAACGGCCTGGTGGCGGGCACGCCGATCGACCAGGCCTTCCTGCTGGCGAACAATCCGGGCCTGACGATCCAGCAGATCGATAACGCCATCATGCCGCGCCTGGGCCGCAGCGTCGATTACTTCGGCACCAAGGACAAGGTTTCGGCGATCTTCAGCTCCGAGTACCGTCCGACCGACACCCTGCACTTCTACGTCGACACCATGTACAGCAAGCGCGATGACGACACCCAGCGCGTCTCGTACAACTGGGCGGTGCGCAACAACGCGCCGATCCCGCTGAACATGAAGGTCGACCGCACCGATTGCGCAGCCGGCTGCGTGGTCACCGGCGGCACCTTCGCCAACTCGCTCAACTTCATCGAATACGGCCCGCGCCGCGACAAGGTCGATCTGCTGGGCGTCAATCCCGGCATGGCATGGACCATCACGCCGACCCTGAAGCTGGACGCGCAGGTCAACTACACGCGCAGCCGCTTCACGCACGAAGCGCCGACGGTGCTGCCGATCACGCCCGTCAACGGCGGCAACACCATCACCTACGCCAACGACGGCGGCATCCCGTCGATGAACTCGAGCCTGGACCTGAACAATCCGGCCAGCTACGGCTGGAGCGGCGGCCGTGTCAACATCGCCAACGAACTGCGCGAAACCAAGACCAAGGGCTTGCACACCGACCTGACCTGGGGCGACAAGGCCTTCAACATCAAGAGCGGCATCGCCTACGACGACATCAACCGCCGCATCCGCGCGCAGGAGAATTCGGCCGCGTGGCAGGCCGCCGTTTGCGGTAACAATCCGAGCTTGCTGCTGGCCGGTCCGAATGGCGGCCCTGCATGCGACGGCGCCAACACCCCGGGCGCCAGCGCCGCCGGCCTGTATCCGGGCTTCGGCACCGGCTACACCGCCGGCCGCACCGATCCGCTGGTCTACAACGGCTCGCTGATTCCGCAGGCCGCGCTGGCCAGCTACCTGGTCCCCGGCCCGTACGGCAAGCCGATCGTCGATTGGGATCGCTTCCGCAAGGACTCCAACTACGACGCCTACAACAGCAGCGCGCCGTTCACCGGCGCCTCGTCGACCGGCGCCAGCGCCGGCTACATCCGCGAAAAAACCACCGGCATCTACACGGAAGCGAACGGCGAGGTCACCGCGATGGGCTTCCCGGTGCGCTATAACGCCGGTATCCGCTACGTGCGCACCCGGCAGGCGGTCGGCGCGTTCAACTCGGCCCCCGATCCGCGCAACGCCACGCTCACGCTCAACGGCAGCAAGTATCCGAACGTCGACCAGTGGACCTACCAGGACACGACCTACAGCAACACGCTGCCATCGGGTACGGTGGCGGTCAATCTGCGCAGCGATATCGTAGCGCGCGCCGCCCTCTCGCGCACGATGACGCGCGCCGATCCGAACGGCCTGCGCCCGGGTATCAACTTCTCGTCGCCGTCGGCGGACATCGGCACCTCCGGCAACCCGGCGCTGAAGCCCTACCTGTCCGATAACATCGACCTGGGACTGGACTGGTACACCGGCCGCGAAGGCTACATCAGCACCACCGTCTTCCAGAAAAAAGTCGATGGCTTCACGGTCAATGAAAACCTCACGGTGCCATTCAGCTCCCTGCAGGAATTCGGCGTCAACTACGCCAACCTGACGCCGAACCAGCAGGCGGCCATCAACGCACGTGGCGGTCCCGATGCCGCCACCGTCGTGATGTCCCGCTCGCGCAACGCCTCCGGCACGTTGAAGATCCGCGGCCTGGAACTGGGCTGGACGCAGCCACTCGACAAGCTGCTGCCGTTCCGTGGCGTCGGCTTCACCGAGACGGCCACCTTCATCACGCAGTCCGCCAGCGGCGAAGGCAGCAATGGCTTCATCGCGCTGGGCGTACCGAAGCGCACCAACAACTTCGCCGTCTACTACGAGAACCACGGCGTCATGGCCCGCTTGTCGCACACCTTCTCCAAGGGCAGCCAGGTCTCGACCGGCAATCAAAATGGCATCCCGGACGCCAACCTGTTCGTCAGCGATTACAAGCAGCTCGATTTCTCGTCCAGTATCGACCTCGATACCGTGCTTGAACGCGACGGCTGGCCAACGCTGACCTTCGACATCGTCAACTTGAACCGCGATTCGCGCCGCACTTACTTCCAGTTCAGTAACGCGACGTTCACGCAGTACGAACCGGGACGCACGTACTCGGTCGGCCTGCGCATGAAGTTCTGATCGCCGATCCGATTTTTTCGTAAAGAGTTTTAGCTCTCCTGCCCCTCCCCGGGGCAGTTTGTACACCGTCGCTTTACCGCGACGGTGTTTTTTTAATTGGAACCGAGGAGCACCATGCAAGCACCAACACGACGCGCCGCGCTGTACGCCTGCGCTTTCGCGCTGTTTCTGCTCGAGGGGAGCGCCGCGCTGGCGGCCAATACCATCCCGTATCTGCGCAAGCAAGGCAGCGCCACCCAGCTGATGGTGGACGACCAGCCATTCCTGGTGCTTGGCGGCGAGCTGCATAATTCATCGGCCTCGCACCTGCCGTACCTGAATAAATTATGGCCCGCGCTGAAGGGTGCGGAGCTCAACACCATACTGGCGCCGGTCCAGTGGGACCAGATCGAACCGGTGGAAGGCCGCTTCGATTTCACCGTCCTCGATGGGATGTTGAAGCAGGCGCGCGCGCACGACACGAAGTTGATCCTGCTATGGTTCGGCGCCTGGAAAAATTCGATGTCGACCTATGTGCCGCCGTGGGTCAAGCGCGACGCCCGGCGCTTCCCGCGCTCGCTGGCGCGCAACGGCGTGCCGCAGGAGGTGCTGACGCCCTTCAGCCCCGATACGCTGGCGGCCGACACGGCCGCGTACCGCGCGCTGCTGGCACACCTGAAGCAGGTCGACACCGTGCGCACCGTCGTCATGGTGCAGGTGGAGAACGAGATCGGCATGTTGCCGGACGTGCGCGATTACGGCCCGCTGGCCAATGCCGCCATCGCCGGTCAGGTGCCGAAGGCGCTGATCGATTACCTGGGCGCCAATCGCGCCAGGCTGCATCCGTCGGTACAGGCGCTGTGGTCGGCCAACGGCCAGCGCGCCGGCGGCACCTGGGCCGAGGTGTTCGGCACCTCGGTCGGCGCCGAGGAGGTTTTCCAGGCCTGGGGTTACGCCACCTTTGTGGAGACCATGACGGCCGCCGGCAAAGCAGCGTATCCGCTGCCGATGTACGTGAACGCGGCGCTCAACCGGCCGGGCAAAAAGCCGGGCGAATATCCAAGCGCGGGACCGCTGCCGCACCTGTTCGATATCTGGAAGGCCGGCGCGCCATCGATCGACGTCCTGGCGATCGATACCTACTTCCCCAACTTTACCGACTGGGCGCCGCAGTTCAAGCGCGCCGACAATCCGCTGTTCGTGCCGGAGGCGGACAACGCCGGGCGTCACGACGCGGCGGCCAAGGCCTTCTATGCGATCGGCGAGTTCGATGCGTTCGGTTTTTCGCCATTCGGCGTCGAGGACAGCGCGCCGGCCGATCCGCTGCCGAAGGCTTACCGCTTGCTGCGCCAGTTGTCTCCACTGATCAACCAGGTCCAGGGCAGTGGCAACATGCGCGGGGTCAAGGCCAAGGTGTCGTACGATGGCGTGGTCGACGCGTCGCCGCAGCAGGTGACGATGGGCGGCTACGCGCTGCAGGTCAGCTTCAGCAACCCATGGGCAAAGTCGGACAACAAGGAGCTGGAGGGTTGCGGCGGTTTGATCATCCGGCTGTCGGACGACGAGTTCCTGCTTGCCGGCAGAGGGCTGACGGTGACGTTCAAGGACGCCACCGGCGCCGGCGATTTGGTCGGACTGGAAAAGGTCACCGAGGGGACGTACGAAAACGGCAAGTGGCAGGATGGTCGCTGGTTGAATGGCGACGAGATCCACCAGGGGCGCCAGGTCATGCTGGTGACGGGCGACTTCACGATGCAACGGGTGAAGCTATACCGTTATCGCTAAGGTGGGATGGCGGATTACGCGCGTAGCGCTAATCCGCCGTACCTGCTGCTACCCTACCATCAGCTTTACCGACTTCAGTTTCACGCTATCCGGTCCGGCGTGAATGGTAAAGCTGCCCGGCTCCACCACACGCTTCATCTGCGCGTTGAAGAACCAAAGATCCGACGGCTTGATCTCGAACGACAGCGTGCGCTTTTCGCCAGGCTGCAACGTCACCCGCTTGAAAGCCTTCAATTCCAGCACCGGCCGTGTGGCCGAGCTGACGTCGTCGCGGATATAAATCTGCACCACTTCATCGCCCGCCAGCTTGCCGGTGTTGGTCACATCGACCTGCAACGTGGTCGAGCCGCCGACAGCGATCGAAGCCTTGCTCAAGCGCGGCTCCGAAATATCGAAAGTGGTGTAGCTCAAGCCGAAGCCGAACGGATACAACGGCTTGGTGCTGCCGTCGATGTAGCCACGCCGCGCCGACGGTTTGTGGTTGTAGAACACCGGCAGCTGGCCGACATTGCGCGCAATCGACACCGGTAGCTTGCCGCCAGGGTTGGCCCGGCCGAACAGCAGGTCGGCTGCGGCGTGTCCCGTCTCCTGCCCCATGTACCAGCCTTCGATGATCGCGTCGGCCTTTTCCGCCAGCAGATTGATCGACAGCGGACGGCCATTGAGCAGGAAGACGACGGTCGGCTTGCCGAGGGCGAAAATCGCCGCCGCCAGATCGTTCTGCTGGCCCATCAGGTCCAGGCTGACACGATCGCCCAGATGCTCGTCGGCCCACGCCTCGCGGCTGGTCTGCTCGTTATCGCCCAACACCATGATGATGGTATCGGCCGACTTGGCCGCCTGCACCGCCTCGGCGATCAGCTTCGCGTTCACTTCCGGCGCGACGAACTTGATCTCGTCCTTGCCCCAGATGCGCGTCTCGGTGATGCGCACGCCTTCGGAATACGCCAGCTCGAAGCCATGCGCCTTGCTCTCGGCCAGCAGGCCCTCGTACACCGACACCACGTGGCGCGGTATGTCCGAGTAGCCGCCGATCGGCGTATCCTTGGCGTGGGTGCCGACCAACAGCACCTTGCCGACCTTCTTGGCGTTCAGCGGCAGCACGCCCTTGTCGTTCTTCAGCAGCACCGGCGTGCGCGTCGCGGCAAGCCGCGCCAGCGCCAGCGCATCCGGTGTCGCCGTCAGGCTGTCGGCGGCCTTGGCGTCCACGTACGGCTGCTCGAACAGGCCGGCCTGGAACTTCAGCGTCAGCACCCGGCGCACCACCACGTCGATCTCTTTTTCCGTGATGCGTTTTTCCTTGACCAGCTCCGCCAGCGTCAGGTAGCCCAAGCCGTCCGGCGTCTCGATATCGACGCCGGCCTTGAAGGCGTATAGCGCGGCCTCCTTCGGATTGGCCGCCAGCTTGTGGCGCGTAACCAGTTCGTTGATGCCGAAGTAATCGGACACCGTCACGCCCTTGAAGCCCCACTCCTCGCGCAGCACCTTGTGCAGCAGCCAATGGCTGGCATGCGAAGGAATGCCGCCGATCTCGTTATACGACGGCATGACCGCGCCGACGTTGGTTTCCTTGATCAGTTTTTCGAACGGCGGGAAGAAGTCCTCGCGTAAGGTACGCTCGCTGATCTCCGCCGGGCCGATATTGGTGCCGCTCTCCGGCTGGCCATGGCCTGTCATGTGTTTAAGCGTGACAAAGACTTTGTCCTTGGCCAGCACCTTGTTCTCGCCGGCGAAGCCCAGCACCGCGGCCTTGCCCATCTCGCCGCACAGGTAGGGATCTTCACCGTAGGTTTCCTCGATCCGGCCCCAGCGCGGCTCGCGCGCCACGTCGACCACCGGCGCCAGCGCCAGGTTGGCGCCGCGCGCGCGCATCTCGCGTGCCGCCACGCTGAAGATCTTCTGCGTAAGCTCGGTGTCGAACGACGACGCCAAACCGATCGACTGCGGGAAGCTGGTGGCGTCGCGCGCCACGTAGCCATGCAGCGCTTCCTCGTGCATCAGCATCGGAATGCCAAGGCGCGTCTGTTCGACCGCCCATTTCTGCGCCGCGTTGACGTAGTTCGCGGTTTCCAGCGCGTTGCGGTTGGGTTTTTCACCGGTGTCGCCGGCGCCGGCGGCCTGGCCCAGCTGACGATCGGACGGACGGCCGAGCATGCCCATCCCGTTCGGATAGGCCTTCTTCGCCTTGTCGGCGGAGAACTCGCCGGCGGCGTCCTGCATCTCGGTCTTCTTCTGCCAGATGCACTGGAGCTGAACGATCTTTTCGTCCAGCGTCATGCGGCCCAGCAGATCGGCGACCCGTTTTTCCAGCGGCAGCGATGAATTTTTGTAAGGCGCGTGGGCGGTGGCCGCCAGCGCCATCGGCGCCGACATCGCGGACAAACCGGCGACGCCGGTCATCGAGGTCAGGAACTGCCTGCGGTTGCTCTTCATGTATTGCGTCTCCATTTATTTTTTAGTTAGCGCTAACAATGGTACTAGATGATGCCGGAATTGTACTGATTTTAAAACTGGTGCTGGATCTGGCCCGGCGTCGGCACGCGGAAGCGGAACAAGCCGCCCGCTAGCGGTTGGCGGCTCAACTCCTCCTCGGACAGTCCCTTGCGCGCCGTGGTGACAAAGACGGTGCGCAGATCGTGGCCGCCGAAGGCGATCTTAGTGATGTTCGAACACGGCATGGCGACCGTGCCGATCAACTCGCCCAGCGCCGAATACCGCTCGATGCGCGCGCCGCCGAACAGCGCGATCCACACCGCGCCATCGGAATCGACGGTGGTACCGTCCGGGTAGCCTTCGCCCGCGATCCGTACGAACACCCGCTTGTTGGACAAGTGGCCGGCATCGTCGATATCGAAAGCATACACGGTCTTTTCCAGCGTATCGGTATGGTAGAAGGTGCGGCCGTCCGGGCTGCAGGCCGGCCCGTTGGTGATGACATAGCCTTTGTCCTTGCGGCGCGGCTGGCCTTTGCGCAGCGCGCGATAGAGAGAACCGCTGGCCTGCACCTCGGCGTTGTCCATGGAGCCGAACCACAAGGCGCCATGGCGATCGATGTAGCCGTCATTCAGGCGGTTGCCGGGCAAATCGGTTTCCACTTCGTGCAGCAGGTCCAGCGCGCCGCTCATGAACGAAAACCGTAACAATTGGCCC
>DASVTJ010000141.1:0-3804 GCA_036387635.1 Duganella sp. | reverse complement strand
CAAGACCATACGCGGCGTGGAGGCCGGCGGCGCGGCGTCCAAGGCCGGGCTGCGCAACGGCGATGTGGTGACGTACGCGGTGGCGATGGACAAGATTCAGGGAGAACAGGATGCCCGGCTGACGCTCAACGTCACCCGCGAAGGCCGTCAGTTCCCCATCACGTATCTGCCGCGCGGCGAGCGCGTTCAGGTGTGGCAGTGGCAGCGCGTTCCCGGCGTCGCCGATAGCAGTTGCATGCTGTAGCGCCGCCGCGCCTTCAGCTTGAATAACAAACTATAAATGGAGATGAAAGCAGATGGCATCCAAGAAAAAAGCACCCCAGAAAATGGTGCGGCGACTTTCCGTCACAGCGTGCTTGCTGGCGCTGGCCAGCCTTTCGATGGGGACGGTGCACGCGGCGCCCCCGCTCGAATGGGAGCAGCCAGAAGTCGTCGCCGTCAATCGCGAGCCGATGAAGGCGACGTTCTTTAATTTCGAAAGCCGGGAAAAGGCCATCGCGGCCGACATGGCGGCCTCGAAGTATTATCTGTCGCTCGATGGCACGTGGTCGTTCGCTTATTCGAAGACGCCGGATAGCCGGCCCAAGGATTTCTACCGCGCCAATTTCGATGTCGCCAACTGGAAGACGATCCAGGTGCCCGGCATGATTCAGGCGCAGGGTTACGGCAAGCCCATTTTCACCAATATCGATTATCCGTTCCCGATGGCCGAGCCATTCATTCCGCCCGCGCTCAACGAGGTCGGTTCCTATCGGCGCGATTTCGTCGTGCCCGCCGATTGGGACGGGCGCGATGTATTCCTGCATATCGGCGCGGCCGGCGCCGCGTATTACATCTGGGTCAATGGCGAGAAGGTCGGCTATTCCGAGGATTCCAAGCTGCCATCCGAATTCAATCTGAGTAAATATATCAAGGCGGGCAAGAACAGCATCGCGATCGAGGTCTATCGCTGGGCCGACGCCTCGTATCTGGAAGATCAGGATTTCTGGCGCCTGTCCGGCATCGAGCGCAGCGTGTACGTGTACGCCGAACCGAAGGCGCGTCTGCGCGACTATACGGTGACGGCGCTGCTCGACAAGCAAGGCTACAAGGACGGGCTGTTCTCGCTGAAGGCCGAGCTGGCCGGCGTGCCGGCCGCCGGCGAGATCGCCGTGACCTTGTACGATGGCGAGCGGGCGGTGTACAACACCAGCGGCCGCATCCAGGGGGACAAGTTGGCGCTGGACGGCATGATCCGCAACGTCAAGCCGTGGTCGGCCGAGACGCCGACCTTGTACCGCATGCTGATCGAGTACAAGGGCGCCGATGGCAAGTTGCTGTCGGCGACGTCGCGCCGCATCGGCTTCCGCACGGTGGAGGTGGCCGGCGGCGAGGTGCGCGTCAACGGCAAGCGCGTGATGATCAAGGGTACCAACCGCCACGAGCACGATCCGGTAACCTACCGCGTGATGTCGATGGACCTGATGCGCAAGGACATCGAGATGATGAAGCAGGCCAACGTCAATGCGGTACGCACATCGCACTATCCGAACGATCCGCGCTGGTACGACCTCACCGACGAGTACGGCCTGTACGTGATGGACGAGGCCAACATCGAGTCGCACGGCTACATGCAGGCCGGCGATCAGGCCAAGGAAAAAGGACAGGCAGGCGAGCGCGAGAAGATCCAGCTCGGCTACAAGCCGCATTGGAAGGGGGCGCACCTGGACCGCGTGGCGCGAATGGTTCAGCGCGACAAGAACACGCCGTCGATCATCTTCTGGTCGCTGGGCAACGAGGCCGGCACCGGCCCCAACTTCGACAACGCCGCGCAGTGGATACGCGCCAACGATCCGACCCGCTTGATCAGCTACCTGGGCCATGGCACCATCGGCGAGGAGCATTTGCCCAACGCCTATACCGACATCTACGCGCCGATGTACGACGATATCGAGAAGATGGCCGACTACGCGGCCGATCCGCGCTTTGCGCAACCGATGATCCAGTGCGAATACCTGCACGCGATGGGCAACTCGCTGGGCAATTTCGAGGACTACTGGCAAGTCATCCGCGCCAACAAGAAATTGCAGGGCGGCTTCATCTGGGATTGGGTCGACCAGACCGTCTATATGAATGACGACAAGGGGCGCCGCTTCTGGGCCTCGGGCTTCGACGTCAATCCGAAGCAGGGCGACAACAGCGTGGTCGGCGACGGCGTGCTGCGCGCCGACCGCACGCCGGACCCGGAATACTACGAGGTGCAGAAGGTGTACTCGCCGCTGGTATTCGAGGGCAAGCCGGCGTCGGGCCGGATCACCGTGGTCAACCGCTACGACTTCCGGGATACATCGGCGCTCGATTTCGAGTGGGTGGCCAGCAACGATGGCGTCGAAGTGGCGCGCGGCGTGTTCAAAGTGCCCACCGTGCCGGCCGCCAGCAAGCGCGACGTCGCGCTACCTTTGCCAAAGCTGGACAAGCGCGCGAGCAACAACGCGGGCGAGCTGTTGTTGACGGTGCGCGCCAAGGCCAGGGACGACTTGACCAAGGGCGTGGCCGCCGGCAGCGTAGTCGGCTGGTCGCAATTCGTGCTGGCGCCGGGCGCCAAGGCGGCGGTGGCGTCCGCCAAGACCGTCAAGCCGGTGCGCAGCGGCGACGAGATCCGTATCGATGCCGGCAAAGCCTCGCTGCGCATGGACGCCAAGACCGGCTTGATCGCCTATGTGGTGGACGGCAAGACATTGCTCAAGGGGGGCACGCCGAACTTCTGGCGCGGCCTGACCGATAACGATGAGGGCAGCGGCGTCGAGAAGACGCACCAAGTGTGGAAGACGTTCACCGAGAAGCGCAACGTGCGGTCGGTGGAGGCGGGCGCCAACAGCATCAAGCTGGTCTACAGCTTCGGCGCCGGCGCCGCGCATTGGGAAACAGTCTACACCTTGAACGCCGCCGGCGTGCTGGGCGTAGCCGCCACCTTCACCCCGCTGCGCGACGATCTGCCCGATCCGCTACGCTTGGGCTTGCGCTTCGACAACGATAGCTCGCTTGACGGGGTGCAGTGGTATGGCCGCGGCCCGCAGGAGTCGTATGTCGACCGCAGCAGCGGCTACGCCATCGGCCGCTATGCCGGCAAGGTCGCGGACCAGTATCACGGCTACAGCCGGCCGCAGGAAAGCGGCAACAAGACCGATGTGCGCTGGCTGTCGCTGTTCGACGCCGGTGGCGCTGGGCTGACCGTCAGGGGCGCGGCGCCGTTGTCGGTCAACGCGCTGGCGTTCCCGTATGAGGATTTATATTTGCGTCCGCGTGGTGCCTGGAAGAGTTCGGAGATCACGCCGCATGGCGACGGTTCGCTGCTGATCGACTTGGCGCAGTCCGGCGTCGGTGGCGATACCGGCTGGAGTCTGGATGGTCGTCCGCATGCCAAGTACCGCATCAAGCATCAGCCTGCAAGCTATAGCTTTACCGTGGCGCCGACGGTGCAGCGGTAATAAATAGCGGCGGCCGCCGTTCACCGACACGGGCGGCCGCAGGCGCATCATCCGCTTAGATGATGATATCGCTCTTCGGCGTGGCGGCCTTGGCTTCCAGTTCCGCCAGACGCGTCTCCAGCGTTTCCAGCTTCGCGCGGGTTTTCGCCAAAACTTGCGTTTGAATATCAAATTCCTCACGCGTCACCAGGTCCAATTTGGAGAATCCCTGCGTCATCATGGACTTGACGTTCTTCTCAATGTCCTTTGCTGGTGAGTTTTCGATGGCTTGACCGATCTTGTTCTGCAAGTCGGTGAAGAAAGTGTTCTTATCCATAATATTCCCTGATTTAGTGGA
>DASVTJ010000140.1:0-2057 GCA_036387635.1 Duganella sp. | reverse complement strand
CTCGGTGATCCGCCGCAAGCTGCATTCCGAGGTCAGCCTCGTCAATCAGATCGCTGAATACATCATCAGCGCCGGCGGTAAGCGCATCCGCCCGGTTCTGGTGCTGCTGGTGGCCAACGCCTATTCCTACAAGGGAAGCGGACACCACGAGCTCGCGGCGGTGGTCGAATTCATCCACACCGCCACCCTGCTGCACGACGACGTCGTCGACGAATCGTCGCTGCGGCGCGGCCGCGCCACGGCCAACGCGCTGTTCGGCAACGCCGCCTCGGTGCTGGTGGGCGACTTCCTGTACTCACGCTCGTTCCAGATGATGGTCGGCCTCAACAACATGCGCGTGATGCAGATCCTTTCGGACGCCACCAACGTCATCGCCGAGGGCGAAGTGATGCAGTTGTTGAACATGCACGACCCGGACGTCAGCCAGGAACGCTATTTGCAGGTGATCCGCTCGAAGACGGCCAAGCTGTTTGAAGCGGCGGCCGAGCTGGGCGCGCTGATCGCCGGCGCCAACGACGTGCAAATCGCCGCCGCCGGCGAATACGGCCGTTCGCTGGGCACCGCCTTCCAGCTGATCGACGACGTGCTGGACTACGCCGGCGACGCCAGCGAGATCGGCAAGAACGTCGGCGACGACCTGCGCGAAGGCAAGCCGACGCTGCCGCTGATCTACCTGATGGAAAACGGCACGCCGGAGCAGCGCGAGCTGGTGCGCACCTGCATCGAGCAGGGCGACGAGCAGCACTTCGACACGATCCTGGCCGCCATCACCAGCAGCGGCGCGCTCGACTACACGCGCCAACAGGCCGAAACGGCAGCCCAGCGCGCCGCCGAAGCGATCGCCGGCCTGCCCGACAGCGTGTACAAGGAATCGCTGCTGCAGCTGGCCGACTTCTCGGTCAACCGCAACCACTAAAGCCAACTCCGGGGTCTTAAAGCAGGTCCCGAACCAGTTCCACTGGACGGCACAGGCGCACGCCCTTCTCCGTCACCACGAACGGACGATTGATCAGGATCGGATGCGCGATCATGGCGTCGATCAGCGCGTCGTCCGACAGCGACGCGTCGGCCAGCCCCAGCTCCCCATATAGATCGCCCTTGTCGCGCATCGCCTGGCGCGCCGTCAGGCCGGCCTTGGCGATCATCGCCTCCAGCGCCGCGCGCGACGGCGGATTCTTGACGTAGTCGATGATCTCCGGCTCGACGCCGCTGGCGCGGATCGCCTCCAGCGTTTTGCGCGAAGTGCCGCAAGCGGTGTTGTGATAAATCGTGACGCTCATGATGCTGCCCTTGCATGGAAATTCAAAGGCAGCATTATCGCTTAGAACTTCGCCGCCAGACTCACGCCGATGGCGCGCGGCATGAGCCGGTAGCCCTGCACGATCGACGCCACCTGCGGATGCTGGATCACCTTGTCGTTGTCGAAGGCGTTTTTGACGAACACGCTGACGCTGTACTTGTCGACCGCCATACCGGCACTGAAATCGGCCGTGTGATAAGCCGGCCGCTCGTAATCGGTCAGCTCCGGATTGAGCGATCCCTTGCTCGACCCGACCCACTGCACGCCGCCCATCACGAAAGCGCTGCGATCGCCGACGGCGAAGTTGTAGCGCGCGTTGATGGCCGCGTTAAACTTCGGCACGCCCTGGATCTGCGCGCCCGCGACCGCGCCCACCACGCCATTCTGGATGCCCTGATCGTTCGACAGCTCCGCCTTGACGTAGCCGCCCGAGGCGCTCAACGTCAGGCCGGCGATAGGCTTGGCCTTGATGTCGAATTCGAAGCCCTTGCTGGTGGCGTCGCCGGCGTTGGCGTTGTAGGTGTACGCGCAGGTCGGCAGATACACGCCCTGCTGGATATTCTTCCACTTGACGTAGAAGACGTCGGCGTTGACCGTCAGCCGGTTGTTGAGGAAACGCGACTTGCTGCCTACCTCGTAATTCCACAAGCTGTCGGACGCGTAATTCGGCGGCCCCTCGGTCAGGCCGTTCAATTCCAGATCCGGTCCGCAGGTGGTCGGCGGCACGAAGATGTTCGAGCCGCCCAGGCGGAATCCT
>DASVTJ010000139.1:0-2681 GCA_036387635.1 Duganella sp. | reverse complement strand
GCGCGACACGGCGCACTCGCATGAGCAGAACATCCGCGACCTGAACTCCGAGATCAATCGCGCGCTGCGCAGCAACAAGAACTAGCCGGCCGTTGGGTGTCCAAGCTAAATGTCGATCAGTTGTGCCATGATAAGATCGCGGCATCGCACCTCATGATCACCATTAATGAAATCCTTAATCTTTTGCACCAGCTATGTCAGCGACAGCGATGCATGGCAGTCCCGGTACCAGCGTTGGCTAGACTACTACGAAGACTTTCCAATCGATGCGGTCAAGAAAATCATGATCGACGACGGTTCGCCCTGGCTGCCGCCATCGGACATTATTAAAACCGTCTCGGCGACAACGCCGTTGGCTTCGGTGGACGATAAAAACCTGATCGTCCATTTTGATAATAATCTGGGGCGGCAGAGTGTCAAGGATTACCCGGGATGGTGGCGCAGCTTTTTCCACTCGATCGAGATCGCGAAGGAACTGGGCGTCGATAAAATCATTCATATCGAATCCGACGCGTTCATTTTGACCGAACGGCTGGTCGATTTCATTAATCAAACCCGCACCGGCTGGCACGTTCTGTGGACCGAACGGCACAACTTCCCGGAGACGGCGTTGCAGGTGATCTGCCGCGACCAGTTTGAAAATTTCGAGAATTTCAAACAGAAAAATTCCGCCCTGCACTTCCCGGATTTCGCCGAGCATGTGCTGCCGTTCACCGACGTCCATCGTGAATTCAAGGGGGACCGTTACAGCGAATTCCGGCGCAACCGCTGGATCTTCCGCTCGAAGAAGTTTCACTTCATTCCAATCTTCAATTGGAACTTCTTCCTCGTGCAAATTCCCAAGGACGCCGACTTTGTGACGCAAGGCGTGCCGCGACAGCAGTTTGAATACCGCCGCGGCGCCCTGCCTACGCGCTAACGAATTACTTCTCCGTCAAACCACGACGTTCGAGCAGCGGTTCGATCTTGGCGTCGCGGCCGCGGAACGCGCGGAACATGTCCATCGCGTCCATCGTGCCGCCCTTCGACAGCAGCATCTTGCGGAAGTAGTCGCCGTTCTTGCGCTGCATGCCGCCGTTTTCGTTGAACCATTCGACGGTATCAGCGTCAAGCTTCTCCGACCACAGGTAGCCGTAGTAGCCGGCCGAATAGCCGCCCGAGAACACGTGCGAGAAGT
Source organism: Duganella sp. (assembly GCA_036387635.1). Lineage (GTDB taxonomy): Bacteria > Pseudomonadota > Gammaproteobacteria > Burkholderiales > Burkholderiaceae_D > Rugamonas. Next base: position 1,504 of record DASVTJ010000139.1, on the reverse strand, counting down.
ACGTGGTGCGGTAGCGCGGCGGCACCGGCGCATAATCGACGCCGGCCGCCTTCAGCGACGCCGCCTCGAAGCCCAGCACGTCGGTCGGGATTTGCGACGCGCCCATCTGGTGCCATTTCTGGTCCAGGATCGATGCGGCCAGATACTCGGTGGTGCGGAAGCCTTCGTTGAATTTTTTCGAGGCGATCACCTTGTCGAGCAATTCCTTCGGCATCGCCGCGCCGGTCTGGTAGTGCTTGGCGTAGTTGGCCAGCACTTCGGGCTGGGTCGACCACATCTCGTTGACCTGCGACGGGAACTCGACGAAGTCGCGCGGCACGCGGGTACCGGCGAAGCGCGGATACTTGACGTCCGAGAACATGCCGTGCAGCGCGTGGCCGAACTCGTGGAACAAGGTGCGCGTCTCGTCGTAGGTCAGCAGGGTCGGCTCGCCATCGTTCGGCTTTGGAATGTTGAGGTGGTTGGCCACCACCGGCTGCGTGCCCATCAGCGACGATTGCGACACGTAGGCGTTCATCCAGGCGCCGCCGCGTTTGTTGCTGCGGGCGTAGAAGTCGGCGATGAAGATGGCCAGTTGCTTGCCGTCGGCGTCGAACACATCGAACACGCGCACGTCCGGGTTATACACCGGCAAATCCTTGCGCTCCTTGAACGACAGGCCGTAGACCTTGCCCGCGGCGAAGAACACGCCGTTGGTCAGCACGCTGTTCAATTCAAAATACGGCTTGAGCTGGTTCTGGTCGAAGGCGAAGCGCTCGGCGCGCACCTTGTCGCTGTAGAACGACCAGTCGTGCGCGGCCAGCTCGAAGCGCTTGTCCTTGCCGTTTTCCGTGCCGTTTTCCGTGCCGTTTTCCTTATTGATCACTTGCTGGATCTCGGCGCCTTCTTTCTTGGCGTTGGCGACGGCCGGACGGGCGAACTCGGACAGCATCTTGTTGACCGCTTCCGGATCGTGCGCGGTCTGGTCTTCCAGCGCGTAGGCGGCAAAGCTCGGGTAGCCCAGCAGCGCGGCCTTGTCGGCGCGCAGCTTGGCCAGTTGCAGCACCACCTTGGTGTTGTCGAACTTGCCGCCGTGGCTGCCGCGCGTCAGCGACGCGGCCATCAGGCGTTCGCGCGTGGTGCGGTTGGTCAGCACGGCCAGGTTGGCTTGGCCGGAGGTGTTGACGACCGGGATGGCGAACTTGCCTTCCAGCCCGCGCGTCTTGGCAACGGCGGCGGCGGCGTCGATCGCCTTGTCGGTCATACCGGCCAGCTCGTCGCGGCTGTCGACGATCAGGGCGGCGGCGTTGGCTTCCTCCAGCACGTTCTGCGCGAACGTCGTTTGCAGCTTGGCCAGCTCGGCGTTCATGGCCTTGAGCTTGATCTTGTCGGCAGCCGACAGCTTGGCGCCGGCGCGCACGAAGTCGGTGTTGTAGCGTTCCAGCAGGTATTTGGACTCGGCGTCCAGGTTCAGCTTGTCGCGCTTGGCGTACAGCGACTGGATGCGCGCGAACAGCTTGCCGTT
>DASVTJ010000138.1:0-8412 GCA_036387635.1 Duganella sp. | reverse complement strand
GTCCACTGGAAAGCGTCACCGTCAAGCGCTGGGGCATGCAGCGGTAATTTGAGGGCTGGCAGAATTTGGCCTTTGTGGCTTAGAATCTGCCCATGCACACCAAAATCACCGGTTCAGTATGACCATGCGTAATCTGCGCATTGTGGTTGTCAACGCCATCATCCACGCCGGCGACGAGGATGACGAGGCGGTGCGCGCCCAGGTGGAACGCGCCCGCGTGCTGCGTATCGGCCTGCTGGAGGCGGGCTACGACATCGTCGCCTCGCTGCCGCCGGATATGTACCTGCCCGAGCGGATCTCCCAGCTGCAGCCGGACATGATCATCGTCGACGCCGAATCGGACGCTCGTGACGTCCTCGAACACATCGTCATCGCCACCCGCGACGAGCGCCGCCCGATCGTCATGTTCACCGAGAGCGCCGACACCGAAAGCATGGAGGCGGCGATGGCGGCCGGCGTGTCGGCCTATATCGTGGCCGGCCTGCAGGGTGAGCGCATCAAGCCGGTGCTGCAGGTGGCGCTGGCGCGCTTCAAACGCGAACAGAAGCTGCTCGACGAGCTGTCCGACACCAAGAGCAAGCTGGCCGAGCGCAAGGTCATCGAGCGCGCCAAGGGTCTGCTGATGGAGCGCCAGCGCTTCACCGAGGATCAGGCCTACCAGAAGCTGCGCACTATGGCGATGAGCAAAAACCTCAAGCTGTCCGAGGTCGCCCAGCGCATCCTCGACGTCGAAGACCTCCTCGGCTGATTGGCTGGGCGGCTGACTTGCGCGCCCGCGCCGCGTTCATACTTTATTTTCCGTCGCCGTCCAAAATGATGCGGCGCGCACTGCGGGTGCGCGTTATGCGCCTCCTGCGCGCCATCCTGCGGTGCGGCCACCACCGCGATTTTCTTTCCTCACTCTGCGCACGATGCTGGCACGGACATTGCATTGTCTGATGCAAGCGCAATGACGCGCCGATGAACCCCGCCAACGGCGGTGGGGTACACCAGACAACGACGTCTACCGACCATGAATGCTTTCATGCGGGGTAGGCGTTTTTTTTGTCCGAACGGTTTTACTGTCTACAGAGGGATAGTCATGAACGATAAGAAGCCAACATCAGATTCCACCTTGCCATCAGGCGCCAGCGACGTTAAGGTCTCGCGCAGAGCAGCAATTCAAAAAGTGATTCATGGCGCAGGTCTTGTAGCGGGAGGAAGCATGTTGGGTTTATCGACGGGTGGCGTGTGGGCGGCGGGTTCGGACAAACCGGAGAAGGAAGAAATCAAGATCGGCTTCATTCCATTGACCGATTGCGCGTCGGTGGTGATGGCGTCGGTGCTGGGCTTCGACAAGAAGTACGGCGTCAAGTTCGTGCTCAGTAAGGAGGCCTCGTGGGCCGGGGTGCGCGACAAGCTGGCCAACGGCGACCTCGATGCGGCCCATGTGCTGTATGGCCTGCTGTACGGCGTCCAGATGGGCATCGGCGGCCAAAAGAAGGACATGGCGGTGCTCATGGGCCTCAATAACAACGGCCAGGCGATCACGCTGTCGAAGAAACTGGCCGACAAGGGCGCCGTCGATGGCGCCTCGCTGGCAAAGCTGATGAAGACCGACAAGCGCGAATACACGTTCGCGCAGACCTTCCCGACCGGCACCCACGCGATGTGGCTGTACTACTGGCTGGCGGCCAACGGCATCAACCCGATGAAGGAGGCCAAGGTCATCACCGTGCCGCCGCCGCAAATGGTGGCCAATATGCGGGTCGGTAACATGGATGGCTTCTGCGTGGGCGAGCCGTGGGGCCACCGCGCGATCATGGACGGCATCGGCATCACGGCCACCACCACGCAGGATATCTGGAAGGACCACCCGGAGAAGGTGCTGGGCTCCACGCTGGAATTCGCGAAGAAGAACCCGAATACCTGCCGCGCGATGATGGCCGCCATCCTCGACGCCGGCAAATGGATCGACGCCTCGCTGGCCAACAAGAACAAGATGGCCGAGACCATCGCCGACAAATCGTACGTCAACACCAGCAAGGACGCGATCGACCAGCGCATCATGGGGCGCTACCAGAATGGCCTGGGCAAGACCTGGGACGACCAGAATCATATGAAGTTCTACAACGACGGCCTGGTGAACTATCCGTTCCTGTCCGACGGCATGTGGTTCATGACGCAGCACCGCCGCTGGGGCCTGCTGAAGGAAGATCCGAACTACCTGGCCGTGGCCACCTCGGTCAACCAGATCGATTTGTACAAGGACGCCGCGACGATGACGAAGACGCCGGTGCCGAAAAGCCCGCTGCGCGTGTCGAAGCTGATGGACGGCTCGGTATGGGATGGCAAAGACCCGAAAGCGTACGCCGCCTCGTTCAAGATCAAAGTCTGATTTCGTCCCTTAGCCTGTTTCATAGCCCTACAAAGGAATGCCATGAACGCCATGCTTCAACCAGATAGCGCCACGCCGGCGGCAGCCGGACCAGACTCGAAATCCGGCGCCAAGCCGGCGCGCCGCCCGCGCCGCCCGTTCGCCGCCAACTCCACCGCGCGGGCGCGCCAGCAAGTCTCCGCCACCACCATGAAGATCGTCGCTCCGTTGCTGGGTGCCGCGCTGCTGGTGCTGGTGTGGCAGATCATCACCGTCAAGAACACCTCCTTCCCGACGCCGCTGGTGACGCTGCAAGAGGCGATCAAGCTGTTCTCCGACCCGTTCTACCGCAACAGCCCCAATGACCAGGGCATCGGCTGGAACCTGCTGGCATCCCTGGAACGCGTGGCGATCGGCTTCGGCCTGGCGGCGCTGGTCGGCATTCCGCTGGGCTTCCTGATCGGCCGCGTGCAGTTCATCGGTAATATGTTCAGCCCTATTATCAGTTTGCTGAAACCCGTGTCGCCATTGGCTTGGCTGCCTATCGGCCTGCTGGTGTTCCAGTCGGCCAATCCCGCCGCGATCTGGTCGATCTTCATCTGCTCGATCTGGCCTATGATCATCAACACCGCCGTCGGCGTGCAGCGCGTGCCGCAGGATTACATGAACGTGGCGCGTGTGCTCAACCTGTCGGAGTGGAAGGTGCTGACCAAGATCCTGCTGCCGTCGGCGCTGCCCTACATCCTGACCGGGGTGCGCCTGTCGATCGGCACCGCGTGGCTGGTCATCGTCGCGGCGGAGATGCTGACCGGCGGCGTCGGCATCGGCTTCTGGGTCTGGGACGAGTGGAACAACCTGAACGTCCCGCACATCATCATCGCGATCGTGGCGATCGGTTTTGTCGGTCTGCTGCTGGAACAGGCGCTGATGGCGCTGGCCCGTGCATTCACCTACGAACAAGTATCCAACTAAGGAGCAGGTCATGGACGATCCAAAATTCATCGACATCGAAGGCGTGGAGATGGTCTTCCACACCAAGAAGGGTATGTTCCACGCGCTGCACGAAATCGACCTCACGGTGCGCAAGGGCGAGTTCATCACCCTGATCGGTCACTCTGGCTGCGGCAAATCGACGTTGCTCAACCTGATCGCCGGGCTGCTGAAGCCCACCGATGGGGTGCTGCTGTGCGCCAATCGCGAGATCGCCGGCCCGTCGCCGGAGCGCTCGGTGGTGTTCCAGAACCATTCGCTGCTGCCTTGGCTGACCTGCTACGAAAATATCCACCTTGGCGTCGAGCGGGTGTTCGGCAAGACGGAATCGAAGGCGCAGCTGCGCGAGCGCACCATGCAGGCGCTGGTGCTGGTGGGGCTGACGGCGGCCGAGACCAAGCGTCCGCATGAAATCTCTGGCGGCATGAAGCAGCGCGTCGGCATCGCCCGCGCGCTGGCGATGGAACCGAAAGTGCTGCTGATGGACGAACCGTTCGGCGCACTCGACGCGCTGACCCGCGCCCATCTTCAGGACGAGCTGCTCAAGATCGTTGCCGCCACCAAGTCCACCGTGGTGATGGTCACGCATGATGTCGACGAGGCGGTGCTGCTGTCTGACCGCATCGTCATGATGACCAATGGCCCGGCGGCGACGATCGGCGAAATCGTCGACGTGCGGCTGGAGCGACCGCGCGACCGCGTGGCGTTGGCGCAGGACGTGCGCTATACCGAGTACCGCACCGCCGTGCTGGAGTTCTTGTACCGCAAACAGGCGCATCCCACCAAGGAAGCGGCGTAGCGCGGCGTACCCGCCGCATTTTAAGGAGAGCATCCATGAGCACCGTGACTTTGGTGGGCGCCGGCCCGGGCGACCCGGAACTGTTGACGTTAAAAGCCGTACGCGCCATCGAGCGCGCCGACGTGGTGCTGATCGATGACCTGGTCAACCCGGAGATCCTTGGCTACGCGCCGGCGTCGGCGCGCGTGATCCAGGTCGGCAAGCGTGGCGGCTGCGCCTCGACGCCGCAGGCTTTCATCGAGCGCCTGATGATCGCCGAGGCGCGCGCCGGCAACCGTGTGGTGCGCCTCAAGGGCGGCGACCCTTATATGTTCGGCCGCGGCGGCGAGGAGCGCGCCTCGCTGCGCGAGCACGGCATCGAGGTCGACGTCATCCCCGGCATCAGCAGCGGCCTGGCCGCGCCGACCAGCATCGGCGTGCCGCTCACGCACCGCGCCTGGAGCCAGGGCGCCACCTTCGTCACGGGCCACGGCAAGGACGCCGCCTCGGAGCCGAACTGGCAAGCGTTGGCGCAGAGCGGCCTGACATTGGTGATTTATATGGGCGTGGCGCGGGTGGACGCGATCCAGGCCGGCCTGCTGGCCGGCGGCGCCTCGGCCGACACCCCGGTGGCGGTGGTGCAGTCGGCCACGCGCGAAAACCAGCGCAAGCTGCTGACAACACTGAGCCAGCTGCCGCAAGCGCTGCGCGACAGCGGCCTGGGAAGCCCCAGCATCATCGTCGTCGGCGACGTGGTTCGCTGCGCCGACGACTGGCAGCAATTGGCCGAATCGCCGCAGGCGGCCGCATTCGGCTAACCGCAGGTGCACCGTGAGCGCGCACCGTCAGCGTGCGCCGTGCACCGCAAGCTCGCATTCGCCAAGCTTGTAATTTCTCTACTGAAACCTCAAAACCTCCTTCCCCCTCTGTAGCCGCGTGCCGATGCCATTGGCACGCCTCTTGCATTATAGAGAGCAGGGGATCAATGGCGATCCCTCCCAAATACACGCTGGTCCAAAGACGGACTGGCAGGACAACGGCGTCCGCCCAACCCGGTCTTTCAGGCCGCAGTTGTGCGGGCGCCTTTTTGTTTTCTGAACGGGATAAAAAAATGGCCAGCAAAGCTACCAGTATCAAGCTCTTCTCGATCTCCTCGCCGCAGATGCGCGCGTTCCACCTGACCTGGATGGCGTTCTTCGTCTGCTTCTTCGCCTGGTTCGCCTGCGCGCCGCTGATGCCGGTGATTAAAGGCGAATTCGGTCTGAGCGTCTCGCAGATCGCCAACATCAACATCGCCGCCGTCGCCATCACGATCCTGGTGCGCCTGATCGTCGGCCCGCTGTGCGACCACTTCGGCCCGCGCAAGGCCTACACCGGCCTGCTGCTGCTCGGTTCCATCCCGGTCATCGGCGTCGCCTTCGCCCAGAGCTACGAGAGTTTCCTGTTCTTCCGCCTCGGGATCGGCGCGGCCGGCGCCAGCTTCGTCATCACGCAGTACCACACGTCGGTGATGTTCGGCCCTAAAGTGGTCGGCACCGCCAACGCCGCCGCCGCAGGCTGGGGCAACGCCGGCGGCGGCGTCGCGCAAGCGGTCATGCCGCTGCTGATGACGGCGATGGTGATGCTGGGCGTGAGCGAGACCTTCGGCTGGCGCGCCGCGCTGATCGTGCCGGGCATCCTGATGATCATCATGGCCGGCGTCTACTACCGCTACACGCAGGACTGCCCGCAAGGTAACTTCAGCGAGCTGCGCGCCGCCGGCATCGCTATCGAAGGCGGTAAGAAAGGTGGCTGGGAGAGCTTCAAGCTGGCCGCCGCCAACTACCGCGTATGGCTGCTGTTCATCACCTACGGCGCCTGCTTCGGCATCGAGATCTTCATCCACAACATCGCCGCCATCTACTACGTCGACCACTTCAAACTGACGCTGGGCCAGGCCGGCATGGCCGCCGGCAGCTTTGGTTTGCTGGCGCTGTTCGCCCGCGCGTTGGGTGGCTGGGCCTCGGACAAATTCGCCGCCAAAGGCAACCTGAATAACCGCGTCACCCTGTTGTTCGTGCTGATGCTGGGCGAAGGCGCCGGCCTGCTGATGTTCGCCCACGCCGGCAGCGCCGCGCTGGCGATCGGCGCGATGCTGATCTTCGGCCTGTTCACCCACATGGCTTGTGGCGCCACCTACGCCGTGGTGCCGTTCATCGACAGGCGCGCCCTGGGCGGCGTGGCCGGCATCATCGGCGCCGGCGGCAACGTGGGCGCGGTGGCGGCGGGCTTCCTGATGAAGGGCCTGGGCGACACGCAGCAGACGCTGAGCATCCTGGGCTTCGTCGTCGCCGCCACGGCGCTGTGCGCACTGGCCGCGCGTTTCAGCAGCAGCACCATCGAAGAATCCGTCATCGCCAACAAACTGGCGGCTTAAAAAGCTTAGCGCTTAAAGGAACAAGACTATGAAAATCATCGTTATCGGCCATGGCATGGTTGGCCACAAATTCCTCGAAAGCCTTGCCGCCGGCGGCAACAACAACCTGCAGGTGACGGTGCTGTGCGAGGAGGTGCGGCCCGCCTACGACCGCGTGCATCTGTCCGAATTCTTTTCCGGTAAATCGGCGGAGGACCTGTCGCTCGTCAAACCGGGCTTCTTCGACCGCGAGCCGGGTGACCTAAGCATGGTGCTGCGCCTGAACACCCGCGCCACCGCGATCGACACCGCCGCCAAGACCGTCACCATTGGCGATGGCAGCGTTCTGCCCTACGATAAGCTGGTGATCGCCACCGGCTCGTTCCCGTTCGTGCCGCCGCTGCCGGGCAAGGAGCGCAAGGACTGCTTCGTCTACCGCACCATCGAGGATCTGGAAGCGATGCTGGAATGCGGCCAGCGCTCGAAGACCGGCGTTGTCATCGGCGGTGGCCTGCTGGGCCTCGAATGCGCCAAGGCGCTGCGCGACCTGAAGCTCGATACCCACGTGGTCGAATTCTCGCCGCGCCTGATGGCGGTGCAGGTCGACGAGAGCGGCGCGCGCGTGCTGCGCCGTAAAATCGAGGAACTGGGCGTGACCGTCCACACTGGCAAAAATACCACCGCCATCGTCGACGGCGTCGATGGCACGCATAGAATGGAGTTCGCCGACGGCGGCCATCTGGACGCCGACATGATCGTGTTCTCGGCCGGCATTCGCCCGCGCGACATGCTGGCGCGCGAATGCGGCCTGACCGTCGGTCCGCGCGGCGGCATCGCCATCAACAACAACTGCGTCACCTCCGACCCGGACGTCTACGCCATTGGCGAGTGCGCGCTGTGGGGCGGCATGATCTACGGCCTGGTCGCGCCGGGCTACGAGATGGCGCGCGTCGCGGCAAAGCATATGCTGGGCGAGGCCGGCGAATTCGCCGGCGCCGACATGAGCACCAAGCTCAAATTGATGGGCGTGGACGTTGCCAGCATCGGCGACCCGCACGGCAGCGGAGCCGGCAGCCGCTCGTACCAGTTCACCGACGAGCGCAAACAGATCTACAAGAAGATCGTGGTGTCCGACTGCGGCAAATATCTGCAAGGCGCCGTGATGGTGGGCGACGCCGCCGAATACGGCACCCTGCTGCAGATGATGCTGAACAAAATCGAGCTGCCGGAATCGCCGGAGTTCTTGATCCTGCCGCAATCGGACGGCGCCGCCAAGCCGGGCCTGGGCGTGGACGCGCTGCCGGACGGCGCGCAAATCTGCTCCTGCAACGATGTCTCCAAGGGCGCGCTGTGCGCGGCGGTGGCGGCCGGCGCCTGCACCATCGGCGAACTGAAAAGCTGCACCAACGCAGGCACCTCGTGCGGCGGCTGCGTGCCGCTGGTGACGCAGGTGATGAAGGCCGAGATGAAAAAGCTCGGCATGGCCGTCAACAACCACGTGTGCGAGCACTTCGCCTACTCGCGCCAGGAGCTGTTCCACGTGATTAAAGTCGGCCAGATCAAGTCCTTCGACGATCTGCTGGCAAAGCATGGCAAGGGCCTCGGTTGCGACGTCTGCAAGCCGCTCGCCGCCAGCATCCTGGCGTCGGTATGGAACGACTTCGTGTTGAAGAAGGAGCACGCCAGCCTGCAGGACACCAACGACTACTTCCTCGGTAACATCCAGAAGGACGGCACCTACTCGGTGGTGCCGCGCATGCCGGGCGGCGAGGTGACGGCCGATGGCCTGATCGCCGTCGGCATGGTCGCCAAGAAGTACCAGCTGTACACCAAGATCACCGGCGGCGCCCGCGTCGATTTGTTCGGCGCCCGCGTCGAACAGCTGCCGCTGAT
>DASVTJ010000137.1:0-8236 GCA_036387635.1 Duganella sp. | reverse complement strand
GTTTTGACGTAGCGCTAAGCAGGCGCTGGTGTAGATTCAAAGTCAACGCAACCGTTGTAAAATCTCTGAAAGGTATAAATCATTTCACGGCAGCTACTACGGTTGCCCCAAATCAGGTTTATACTCGGCTCATGCACATCGCGCGCCCTCCAGTGTTTCGGTCGCTTGGTGGCCCTCTGTACATTGTTCCCACAGGTGAAACATGGGCAAGAAACTCAATAATTCCGGACTGGTCGGCCTTGGTGTCGTCGCCGGCATCGCCGTCTCCCTGCAATTTTCAGCCATGGCGCAAAAGCCGAGCGAGCCGCCGCTGCCGCTTGAGGAACTGCGCCAGCTGGCCGACGTGTTCGGCATGATCAAGTCCGACTACGTCGAGCCGGTCGAAGACAAGAAACTGCTGACCGAAGCCATCTCCGGCATGGTTGCCTCGCTCGATCCGCATTCCGCCTACCTCGACAAGAAAGCCTACGCCGAACTGCGCGAAGGCTCGCAGGGCAAGTTCGTCGGCCTGGGCATCGAGATCGGCCAAAGCGAGGATGGCTACATCAAGATCGTGGCGCCGATCGAGGACTCGCCGGCGTGGCGCGCCGGCATCAAGCCGGGCGACCTCATCAGCAGACTCGACAGCACCGCCGTCAAGGGGCTGAGCCTGGACGAGTCGGTCAAGAAGATGCGCGGCGAGCCGCACTCCAAGGTCAGCCTGACGATCCTGCGCAAGGGCGAGGCCGATCCGCTAGTGTTCAACATCACGCGCGAAGAGATCCATCAAAAGAGCGTCAAGGGCAAGATCGTCGAGCCGGGCTACGCGTGGCTGCGCATCTCGCAGTTCCAGGAGCCGACCATCGACGACATGGCCGCCAAGATTGTCGAACTGTACAAACAGGACCCGAACATCAAGGGCCTGGTGCTGGACCTGCGCAACGATCCGGGTGGCGTGCTGCAAGGCGCCATCGGCGTGGCGGCCGCCTTCCTGCCGAAAGACGCGGCGATCGTCTCGACCAACGGCCAGCTGCCCGAGCAAAAGCAGATCTACTACGGCCGTCCCGAGTACTACACCTTGCGCAGCGAGGGCGACGCGCTGGCCAAGCTGCCGGCCGCCATCAAGCGGGTGCCGATGGTGGTGCTGGTCAACACCGGCTCGGCGTCGGCGTCAGAAATCGTCGCCGGCGCGCTGCAGGATTACAAGCGCGCGGACATCATCGGCACGCAAACCTTCGGCAAGGGCTCGGTGCAAACGATCCGCCAACTGACGGCCGACACGGCCGTCAAGCTGACCACGGCGCGCTACTACACGCCGCACGGACGCTCGATCCAGGCCAAGGGCATCACGCCGGACCTGGCGGTGGACGAGAACGCCGACGGCGACGGCCTGAACGCGCTGCGCACGCGCGAGGCCGACCTGGCCAAGCACCTGAGCAACGACCGCGACAAGGAGACATCCAAGTTCAAGCGCGACGAGCTCGAGGAGCAGATGCGCATCGTGGCGCTGGAAAAAACGCGCAAGCCGCTCGAATACGGCAGCGGCGACGACTTCCAGCTGGCGCAGGCGCTGAACCACCTGAAGGGTCTACCGGTGCAGCTGGCCAAGCCCGAAACCAAGGTGGTCCAGGCCGGCCGCAAATAGTCGAGCTATCCAGGGTCAGGTCCATCATTTCTACACGAGTTCAGCGGTAAATCAGCGGCGCCTTCGGGCGCCGCTTTTCCTGCGCGCAGATATTTCCACGCTTATTGCGCGGAGCATGCAGGCATTGTGTAGAATTTGCGTCATTATTGGCGAGAGCCATTGCTAATTCGAAAGTTTAATCATGAAACAAGCCGTCATCAGCGGTACCGGCCTTTTTACGCCGGCGCAATCGATCTCCAACGAGGAACTGGTCGAGTGTTTTAACGCTTACGCCGAGCAATTCAACGCCGACAACGCCGCCGCCATCGCCGAAGGCACGGTCACGCCGCTGGAGCTGTCGAGCGTGGCGTTCATCGAAAAAGCGTCCGGCATCAAATCGCGCTACGTGATGGAAAAGTCCGGCATCCTGGACCCGGCCCGCATGGTCTCGCGCATTCCCGAGCGCGCCGACGAGGAATTGTCGCTGCAGGCGGAAATTTGCGTCGCCGCCGCGCATCAGGCGCTCGACCGCGCCGGCCGCGTGCCGGCCGACATCGACATGGTGCTGGTCGCCTGCTCGAACATGCAGCGCGGCTACCCGGCGATGGCGGTCGAGGTGCAGGGCGCGCTCGGCATCGACGGCTACGGTTTCGACATGAACGTGGCGTGCTCGTCGGCCACGTTCGGCATCCAGCAGGCGGTGGCGGCGGTGCAAAGCGGCCAGGCGCGCGCGGTGCTCGTGCTCAACCCGGAAATCACCAGCGGCCACCTGAACTGGCGCGACCGCGACAGCCACTTCATCTTCGGCGACGCCTGCACGGCGATCGTCATCGAGGCGGCCGACACGGCCAAGGGTTCGCACCGCTGGGAAATCCTCGAGACCAAGCTCAAGACCAGCTTCTCGAACAATATCCGCAACAACTTCGGTTTCCTCAACCGTTTCGACGAGGCCGGCGTGGGCAAGCCGGACAAGTTGTTCCGCCAGCAGGGCAGGAAGGTATTCAAAGATGTGTGCCCGATGGCGGCCGAGATGATCAAGACCACCATCGCCGGCGCCGGCCTGGAAGTGCCGCAGGTGAGCCGCTACTGGCTGCACCAGGCCAACCTGAACATGAACCTGCTGATCAGCCGCATGGTGCTGGGCCGCGACGCCGAGCCGGGCGAAGCGCCGGTGATCCTGGACGAATACGCCAACACGTCGTCGGCCGGTTCGATCATCGCCTTCCACAAGCACTCCGACGACATGGCCGCCGGCCAGCTGGGCGTGATCTGCTCCTTCGGCGCCGGCTACTCGATCGGCTGCGTGGTGGTGCGCAAGCTTTAATAGCAGGGAACAGCGGCCGGGCTGATAACCGGATATGTTACGCTTTGGGCTCCCGCACATCCATAGAGGAGCCCCCCGCGCATGCCCCACAATATCAGCCTGATCACCACAATCGCAGCGGCGCTGGGCTTCGGCCTGGTGTTCGGCTACCTTGCAACGCGCCTTAAACTTCCGGCGCTGGTGGGCTATCTGGCTGCGGGCATCATGATCGGTCCGGCCACGCCGGGCTTCGTCGCCGACGCCGCGCTGGCCTCGCAACTGGCCGAAATCGGCGTGATGCTGATGATGTTCGGCGTCGGCCTGCACTTCTCGCTCGACGACCTGTGGGCCGTGCGCCGCGTGGCGCTGCCCGGCGCGGTGCTGCAAATTATCGTCGCCACGGCGCTCGGCATGGCGCTGGCCCACTTCTGGGGCTGGAGCATCGGCGGAGGCCTGGTGTTCGGCCTCGCGCTGTCGGTGGCGAGCACCGTGGTGCTGCTGCGCGCCCTGGAGGAACGCGGCATCCTCGATAGCTTCAACGGCCGCATCGCGGTCGGCTGGCTGGTGGTCGAGGACCTCGTCACCGTCATGGTGCTGGTGCTGCTGCCGGCGCTGGCCGGCTCGCTCGGCGGCGTGTCGACCGACGCCCATGGCGCCCCGCTGGCGGCGGGCGATGTCGATCTGTGGACCACGCTGGCGATCACGCTCGGCAAGGTCGGCGCCTTTATCGCGCTGATGCTGGTGGTCGGCCGCAAACTGTTCCCGTGGCTGCTGTGGCAAGTGGCGCGCACCGGCTCGCGCGAGCTGTTCACGTTGTGCGTGATCGCCGCCGCCGTCGGTATCGCCTACGGCTCCACCCACTACTTCGGCGTCTCGTTCGCGCTGGGCGCCTTCTTCGCCGGCATGGTGCTGCGCGAGTCGGAGCTGGCGCACCGCGCCGCGCAGGAATCGCTGCCGCTGCGCGACGCGTTCGCGGTGCTGTTTTTCGTCTCGGTGGGCATGCTGTTCGATCCGGCCATCCTCATGGAGCAGCCGCTCAAATTGCTGGCGGTGGTGGGCATCATCGTGATCGGCAAATCGCTGGCCGCCTTCGTGCTGGTGGTACTGCTGCGCTACCCGGCCAAGACGGCGCTGATGGTGTCGGCCAGCCTGGCGCAGATCGGCGAGTTCTCCTTCATCCTGGCGGCGCTGGGATTGTCGCTCAAGCTGATGCCGATCGAAGGCCAAAGCCTGATCCTGGCCGGCGCCATCATCTCGATCGCCGTGAACCCGGTGGTGTTCCGCCTCACCAAACCGCTGGGACGCTGGCTGGGCAAGGACGGCTCGATGGTGTCGAAGTTCGAGCGCACCGCCGACCCGCTGGCCGAGCTGCCGATGTCGGTGCCGCACGAGCATCTGGACGGCCAGGTGGTGCTGGTCGGTTATGGCCGCGTGGGCCGCCGCATCGCCGAGGTGTTGCTCAAGCACAGCATCCCGTTCGTGGTGGCGGAGCAGAACCGCGAGGTGGTCGACCAGCTGCGCAAGGACGGCATCCACGCGGTGGCCGGCAATGCCGGCGAGCCTGCGGTGCTGATCCAGGCCCACATCGCGCGCGCCAGCATGCTGGTGATCGCCACGCCCGACACCTTTCATGTGCGGGCGATGGTGGAGACGGCGCTCTTGCTCAACCCGAACATCAAGACCGTGGTGCGCACGCATGGCGACGAGGAGGCGGAGCTGCTGCGCAGCGAATTGTCCGGCAAGATCTTCATGGGCGAAGAGGAACTGGCCAAGGGCATGACCGAGTTCGTGATCAACAATTTCGAGCGCAAAACCGGCGGACACTAAGCCGCTTCGGATCACAAACCGGCGGCCAGCTCCGCGCCTTCGCGGATGGCGCGCTTGGCGTCCAGCTCCGACGCCAGCGCGGCGCCGCCGATCTTTCGGAAGCGCGGCCACGAAGGATGCGCCTTCACCTCTTCTTCCGACGGCATCAACTCGGTCAGGCTATCCTGGCCCGCGCACACCACCACGTGATCGACCGACAGCAAGCGCTGCTCGCCGCCGACGGTGATGTGCAGGCCCTGGTCGTCGATGCGGTCGTACCGCACGCCGGCGATCATCACCACCCCATTGCGCGCCAGGACGGCGCGGTGTACCCAGCCCGACGTCTTGCCCAGGCCCGCCCCCAGCTTCGACGTCTTGCGCTGCAGGAGATACAGCTGGCGCACCGGCTGCGGCGCGTCAGGCGCCATCAACCCGCCGGGCGTATCGCCGTTCAGGTTCACGCCCCACTCGCCGGCCCAGACATCCAGCGCCAGCGGCAGCGCGTGCCTCGGATCATGCAGCAGATATTCGCCGACATCGAAGCCGATGCCGCCGGCGCCGATGATGGCCACCCGCTTGCCGACCGCCACCTTGTTCTGCAGGACGTCGATATACGACAGCACCTTAGGATGATCGATGCCCTCGATCGGCGGCCGCCGCACCTTGATGCCGGTGGCGACGACCACTTCGTCGAAGCCGTCGGCGATCAACTGCTCGCGCGTCACGCGCACGCCCAGCTTGAGCTTCACGCCGGTGGCGTCGATCCGGCGGCGGAAGTAGCGGATCGTCTCGGCGAATTCCTCCTTGCCCGGAATCCGCATGGCGATCCTGAACTGGCCGCCCACGCTGTCGCCCGAATCGAACAGCGTCACATCGTGGCCGCATTCGGCCGCCACGGTCGCCGCCGACAAGCCGGCCGGCCCGGCGCCGACCACCGCCACGCGGCGTGCCCTGGCCGCGCGCGCATAGACCAGTTCCGTCTCGTGGCAGGCGCGCGGATTGACCAGGCAGCTGGCGCGCTTGTTGGCGAAGGTGTGATCGAGGCAGGCCTGGTTGCAGCCGATGCAGGTGTTGATTTCGTCGGTCCTGCCCTGCGCCGCCTTGGCCACAAAATGGGAGTCGGCCAGGAACGGGCGCGCCATCGATATCATGTCGGCATCGCCGCGCCCCAAAATCGCTTCCGCCTCGGCCGGCATGTTGATGCGGTTCGACGCCACCACCGGTATCGACACCTCGCGCCGCAAACGGCCGGCCAGACCGGCGAAGGCCGCGCGCGGCACCGACGTGACGATGGTCGGCACGCGCGCCTCGTGCCAGCCGTAGCCGCTGTTGAGGATCGATACGCCGGCCTGCTGCAACGCCTTGGCCACCGCCACCACGTCTTCCCAGGTATTGCCGCCGTCGACCAGGTCGAGCAGCGAGTGGCGGTACATGATGATGAAGTCATGCCCCACTTCTGCGCGGATGCGCTTGACGATTTCCACCGGCAGCCGCATGCGGTTCTCAATGCCGCCGCCCCAGCGGTCGGTGCGCAGGTTGGTGCGCGCGCACAGGAACTGGTTGAGCAGATAGCCTTCGCTGCCCATCACCTCGACGCCGTCGTAGCCGGCGTAGCGCGCCAGCCTGGCGCAGCGCGCGTAATCGTGGATGGTGCGCTCGATGCCGGCCCCGGTCAGCGCGCGCGGCTTGAACGGCGAGATCGGCGACTTGCGGTCCGACGCCGACACCACGAACGGCTGGTAACCGTAGCGGCCCGCGTGCAAGATCTGCATCAGGATCTTGCCGCCCTCCTCGTGCACCGCGCGGGTGACGCGGCGGTGATTGAGAACGTCGCCCTTGAAGTTGAGCGTGCCGCCGAACGGCAGCAGCCACCCGGAACGGTTTGGCGAGATGCCGCCGGTGACTATCAAACCGACACCCCCGCGCGCGCGTTCACGATAGAATGCGGCGAGCTTGCCGTAATTGTAGAAGCGGTCCTCGAGACCGGTGTGCATCGATCCCATGACGACGCGGTTGCGCAAGGTGGTGAAGCCAAGATCGAGTGGCGCCAGCAGATGGGGATATGGTGTGGTTGTCATGTCCGCATTAAAACCCAATTATCTAGACCGGGGCTTCTAAAGGCCGCGCACCGGGCGATCCCCCGCGTGTATTTTGTAACCGGACGGCGCTTCGCTTGTATTCTGCCACCCTTTACCTTACGCTGGACTCATGATGCGATTCTTTCTGTTCCTGCTGTTAGGTGTGACCGCGCCGGTGACGGCGGTGGCGCAGGCACAGACAACCAGACCCGAACCGCCAAAGCTCGAAGTCTCGGTCAATCGCATCGACGCCGACGCGCAGCACATGTATGAAGTGGACGCCACCGCGGTGGTGGCGGCGCCGCTGCCCAGGGTATGGCGCGTGCTGACCGGCTACGAGCGCATGTCCGAGTTCGTGCCGGATCTGGAATCGTGCAAGGTCCTGTCACGCAACGGTAATGAAGTCATCATCGAACAATTCGGCGTGGCGCGCTTTCTGTTCATGTCCAAGGCGATCCACCTGATCGTGCGCGCGACCGAGCAGCCGATGTCCTCGATCGACATCTCGCTGATTTCGGGCGACATGAAGCACTACGAATCGCGCTGGGAATTGATACCGGTGCCGGAAATGGGCGGCACCAAAATCGTCTACCGCGGCAAGCTGGCGCCGAACTTCTACGTGCCCGGCGTGCTGGGCTCGAACATGATCCGCAGCGACATCCAGCACATGATAGCCGCCGTGGTGGCGCGCATCGAGCGCCGCGAGGACCCGTCCAGGCGCGCCGGCCAGCCGTCGGTGCAGGCCACGCCGGCGGTGCAGGTCACGCCGCCGCCGAGCAATGCCAACCCCGCCCCCGCCAATCAGGCCAGATAGGTATCGCGCGAGCGCAGCTCGGCGAAGTTTTCCAGGCTGCCGATTTTCACCAGCACCGGATTCAGACTCAGTTTGCTCTGCATCGAGCGCCACGCGAACTGCCACTCTTGCTCCGGCGCCTCGGCGGCGGTCTTGGTGAAGGCGGCGCCCAGCGCCGCGCGCGTGCCGTATTCGACGGCGCCGTCGATGCCGGCCCAACTCGGCAAGGCGCGCTGCACCGCGCGGTGCAGCCGCTCGCCGAATTCCTCGGTGTTGTGGATGATCAGGCAGGCGTCGGCGGAGAACAGGTCGAACAGCTTGCGGTCCCACGCCTGCGAGAAGCTCAAAGTCAGACAGTTGGAGGCCGGGCGCAGGATGAACTGGCCCTGGGTCAGCGCCAGTTCCAGGTCTTCGCGCACGCCGTAGCGGTGCAGGGTCGGAGGGCGTTGGTAGTCGTGCATGTTGGTACTCTATTCTTTACAGGTTATTTGACCGCCGCGGTAGTGGGCGCATTCGCCGGCGCGCGGCGCACGTGGCGGTGCGAGCGCATCGCCGCCGAGGCGATGAAGATCTCGCGCAGCAGGTAGCAGAAGCTGCCGATCAGCGCCCCCATCGCCACCACGAACATGCCGGCGATGTATTTGTCGAGCGGG
>DASVTJ010000136.1:0-8111 GCA_036387635.1 Duganella sp. | reverse complement strand
GCCGGCGCCATGCCCAGCAGGGCCGGAGACATCCATACGCTTGCGCCGACGAGCAGCGCGGAAAGAGTTTTACCACCAGCGGTGAAATTGTTTTTCATGGAAAGTATCGGTCTCTATAAAGTTCTTGGATGCGTTGAACCGTCCGCGCTCGTCAAGCGGCACGGACGGCCTGCATATATGGTAAGCGAAAAGCCGCCGACCAGCACGCGCGAAGTTATTATAAGAGTATGAGGCTTAAGGCAGTATTACGTCTGCGTTAGGCTCGGGCTGCCCGACGGGCGGCGTGGCCGGATCGCCCCCGCCGGCTGAGAACGCGGGCACCTCGTAGGCCGGCTCGGCGGCTAGCCGCGCCGCCAGCTCGGCACTGAAGGCCGCGCTCAAGCTGCCGTTGGCTTCATCGCGCAGGATGTCGCCCGTCAAATGATAGGCGCGCCAGACGGCCCGCCCCTCCGCCGTATCGAGCGCGGCGAAGGCCAGCTCCCGCTCGGTATGCGGCAATTCCCCGTCGGCCAGCGCCGAGATGTTTTCGTGCAGTCTTTTATGGGTATCCATCGCGTATCCCGCCTGTCAAAACAAATCCGCCCTGTGCCGCCTAGTCGACACATTTCCGGATGCCAACAACACTTGCCATCATTATATAGCCTTACCAGCGTTTGTCTGTTGGCAGATCAAGTAAAGGCTTCAATTTCTCGGCGATGACTTCGCGGGCACGGAATATGCGGCTGCGGACCGTACCGATCGGACAGGCCATGATGTCTGAAATCTCCTCATAGCTCAATCCCTCGATTTCGCGCAAGGCGATCGCGGTCCGCAAATCCACAGGCAAGGCATCCATCGCCGCATTGACCGTCTGCGCGATCTGCTTTGTTGCCAGCATGGACTCCGGCGTATTAATGTCGCGTAAATGCTCTCCATCGTTAAACGCTTCCGCTTGCTCGGCATCCGCCTCGGTCGAGGTGGGCGTGCGGCGCCCCTGCGTCGCCAGAAAGTTCTTGGCGGTGTTGATGCCGATACGGTACAGCCACGTGTAGAAGGCGGAGTCGCCGCGGAAATGCCGCAACGCCCGGTACGCCTTGATAAACGTCTCCTGCACCACATCCTCAGCCTCGGCCGGGTCATGCACAATACGCGACAACAGGCGCATCAGGCGGCGTTGGTACTTGGCCACCAATAAATCAAACGCCCGCTTGTCACCGGCCCGGACCCGGTCGACCAGCAACTGGTCACACTCACGTTCTGTCGTCACTCCTGCATTCCTCAGTGGCCTGCAGCGTCGCCGAATCGTATAGTCATATATGCTATAGAGTTAGCCCGCTGCAAGAAGTTCACAGTGTTGGCGTTTTTATTTCAGTGCGTCCCGCAATGGCGCGGCATGCCAGCGACAGCGCGCGCAGCTCACGCCACGTCACACCATCGGGCAATACCAGCACCGACCGCACGCCGCCGTCATCGCCGGCTAGGCGCAACAGCAACATGCCCGGCCACAAGGTCGACCCCTCCAGCAGGCGCCGGATCGTCCCTGACTCTTGGTATACCGCCAGCCGTACTTGGCCGACACCCGATATATCAAGCTGGAGCGCGATACCGCAGGGACGCCCCACCACCCAGCCAAACAGGCCGGCCACCACGCACAACAGCGGCGCGAGCACGCCCGGACACGCGGCGCCAGAAATCATCACGCACCAACACAGCCCGGCATGCAAGACACGCAAGCCGACCGATGGGCGAACGACGACAGACACCGCAATCGACATGACGGCAGCACCACAAAACGCGTACACATAAAATAGGGGGGAAACAAGCTTGGAAGCGCCAGCGTACGGCCGGGCAGTTCCGGCGCTGGCGAATGCCAGCGCCGGAACCTCGCTCACCTTGGTTGGACAAGGCGGGGGCGAATTTGGTTCAACGCAAAGTCAAACTATTTATAACGTTTTACAGCACCTGCGCGTTAAGCCTTACCGAACACCAGGCTGCCGTTGGTGCCGCCGAAACCGAACGAGTTTTTCAACGCATACTCGATCTTCATCGGACGGGCCACATTGGCGCAGAAGTCCAGGTCGCAAGCGGGGTCCTGGTTGAAGATGTTGATGGTCGGCGGCGACACCTGATGGTGCAGCGCCAGGACCGTGAACACCGCTTCGAGGCCGCCGGCGCCGCCCAGCAGGTGGCCGGTCAATGACTTGGTCGAATTGACCACCAGCTTTTTGGCGTGATCGCCAAAAGTGCGCTTGATGCCCTGCACCTCGGCCACGTCGCCCTGCGGCGTCGAGGTACCGTGCGCATTCACGTACTGCACCTGGTCCGGGTTGATGCCGGCGTCGGCCAGCGCGGCTTGCGCCGACTTGCTGCCGCCGCTGCCGTCTTCCAGGGGCGAGGTCATGTGATAGGCGTCGGCGCTCATGCCAAAGCCCAGCACTTCGGCGTAGATCCTGGCGCCGCGCGCCTTGGCGTGCTCGTAGTCTTCCAGCACCATCACGCCGGCGCCTTCGCCCAGCACAAAGCCGTCGCGGTCCGCATCCCAGGGACGGGAGGCGGTGGCCGGATCGTCGTTGCGCGACGACAGCGCCTTGGCCGAGGCGAAACCGCCCAGGCCCAGCGGCGAGATGGTCGATTCCGCACCGCCGGCGATCATCACGTCGGCGTCGCCGTACTCGATCATGCGCGCGGCGGCGCCGATGCAATGCAGGCCGGTGGTGCAAGCCGTCACGATCGACAGGTTAGGACCGCGCATGCCGTACTTGATCGACAGGTTGCCCGAGATCATATTGATGATCGAGGCCGGCACGAAGAACGGCGAGATACGGCGCGGACCGCGCTTGTCGTAGTCTTCCTTTTGCTCTTCGATCATCGGCAGGCCGCCGATGCCGGAACCGATGATGACGCCGATGCGGTCGGCGTTCTCTTCGGTGACAACGATGCCGGAGTCCTGCACGGCCTGGATGCCGGCGGCCATGCCGTAATGGATGAACGTATCCATGTGGCGCGCTTCCTTGGCCGAGATGTAATCCTCGATGTTGAAGCCTTTGACTTCACCGGCAAAACGGGTACTGAAAGCTTGCGCGTCAAACTTGGTGATGGTGGCAATACCGGATTTGCCCTCGAGGGCCGCGGCCCACGTGTCGGCGATGTTATTGCCGATCGGGGACACGGCGCCAAGGCCGGTAATGACAACACGACGGTTTTTAGAACCTCTCAAGCGATTCTCCTAAAGTCGATCGGGCAGAATTAGGCCTTGACGTGAGCGGTAGCGTAGTCGATCGCTTGCTGCACGGTGGTGATCTTTTCTGCTTGTTCGTCGGGGATTTCCATTTCGAATTCGTCTTCCAGCGCCATCACCAGCTCGACGGTATCCAGCGAGTCAGCGCCCAGGTCGTCGACGAACGAGGATTCGATCTTGATGTCTGCTTCGGCGACGCCCAGTTGCTCAGCGACGATTTTCTTAACGCGTTGTTCGATATCCGACATGTTATGGCTCCATTTGTTTGTTACGGAAAGCGCGCATTTTATCAGGTTTGCGCATTGAAAAACTAATTTCGGTGTCTGCCGCGAACTTGCTCGCAACTAAACCGAAATTACTGGTAAAAGACGAGATCGGGCATCCTCGCGAGCGCCCCAACCCATCAATTCGAATCAATTCATATACATGCCGCCATTCACATGCAAGGTGGTGCCGGTAATATAAGCGGCTTGTGGCGAGGCCAGGAACGCCACCGCCGCGGCGATATCCTCCGGCTTGCCCAAACGCGCCAGCGGAATCTGCGTCAGCAGCGCCGCGTGTTGTTCCTCGCCCAGCGCCTTGGTCATGTCGGTGTCGATAAAGCCCGGCGCCACGCTGTTGACGGTGATGTTGCGGCTGCCGATCTCGCGCGCCAGCGCGCGGCCCATGCCCTCGACGCCGGCCTTGGCGGCGGCGTAATTCATCTGGCCCGGATTGCCGGAAGACGCCACCACCGACGTGATGTTGATGATACGCCCGGTCTTCGCTTTCATCATGCCGCGCAGGACGGCGCGCGACAGGCGCCCGACCGAACTCAAATTGGTGGCGATGACGCTGTCCCACTCATCGTCCTTCATGCGCATGGCCAGCTGGTCCTGCGTGATGCCGGCGTTGTTGACCAGGATGCCGACGGCGCCGAAGGTTTTGCCGATCTCGTCGATGACGGCGGCGCAGCGCGCGGCGTCGGTCACGTTCAGGACCACGCCCTGGCCGGCCTGTGCGCCGAACTCGGCCAGGTAAGCGCTGATCGCCTCGGCGCCCGCCTCGGTGGTGGCGGTGCCGATCACGCGCGCGCCCTGGCGGGCCAGCTCTTGCGCGATGGCCTTGCCGATACCGCGCGACGCGCCCGTGACCAGGGCGACTTGGTTTGCTAAATTCATGGTTGTCCTTCTACTTGAATACGAGTGTGCCTGAAGTTCTTTGATTTACCCGGACGGGTTACTTGAGCAAGGTCAAAATACGGTCCAGCGAAGCCTGGTCGGTGATGGCGTCGCCCACCAGCGTGGCGTCGATGCGCTTGGTCAGCCCCATCAGCACCTTGCCCGGACCGCACTCGACCACTTGCGTGATGCCTTCGGCGGCCACTTTTTGCATCGTCTCGACCCAGCGCACCGGCGCGGCGGCCTGGCGCACCAGCGCGTCCTTGATGGCGGCCGGATCGTTGAGCACGGCGACGTCGACGTTGTTGATCAGCGCGATCTGCGGCGTCGAGAACGTCAGGTCGGCCATGTGGTCGCGCAGGCGGTCCGAGGCCGGCTTGAGCAGCGACGAGTGGAACGGCGCCGACACCGGCAGCTTCATGGCGCGCTTGGCGCCCTTGGCCTTGGCGATCTCGCAGGCGCGCTCGACGCCGGCGGTGTCGCCGGCGATGACGACCTGGGCCGGCGCATTGAAGTTGACGGCCTCGACAATTGAACCGGGCGCGGCGGCGACCGCCTCGGCGCAGGCGGCGCGCACATCGTCGTCCGACAGGCCCAGCACCACGGCCATCGTGCCCTCCCCGACCGGCACGGCTTCCTGCATCGCCTGCGCGCGGAAGCGCACCAGCGGCACAGCGTCCTTGAAGGCGATCACGCCGGCGGCGACCAGCGCGGAGTATTCGCCCAGGCTGTGGCCGGCGACGAGCGACGGCGGCGGCCCGCCGGCGGCGATCCACGCGCGGTAGGTGGCCACGGCGGCGGTCAACATGACCGGCTGGGTGTTGGTGGTCAGGTCCAACTCTTCCTTCGGGCCTTCGGCCATCAGCTTGCCGAGATCGAAGCTCAAAGCGTCCGATGCCTCGGCGATGGTTTGCGCCACCACCGGATTGTCGGCGAAGCCGTTCATCATCGCGATCGCCTGCGAACCCTGGCCTGGAAATACAAAAGCAAATTTAGTCATTACTCGATCCATCTCATCAATTGGGCGCTACGCTAGCATGCGATGATGACGGCATTGCTACCGCAGAGCCCGTTAGAGTTCTAATTCTAATTACAGCGCAAACAGCATGCCGCAGGCCTAGCGGGCCAGCAGATCGTCCGTCATGCGGGCAAGTCCTGGCGAGCAACACCAAGATCATCGGTCATCCTCGCCAGGACGGCGCCCCAGGTAAATCCGCCGCCGACGCCTTCCATCATGATGTTCTGGCCCTTCTTGATGCGGCCGTCGCGCACGGCGACGTCCAGCGCCAGCGGGATCGACGCGGCCGACGTGTTGCCGTGCTCGCCGACCGTGACCACCATCTTCTCGACCGGCAGGCCGAGCTTTTTGGCGGTGCTGTTCATGATGCGGATATTGGCCTGGTGCGGGATCAGCCAATCGATCTGGTCCTGCGTCATCCCGGCCTTGTCCAGCGCCTCGTGGGCGACCTTTTCCAGCACCGACACGGCCAGCTTGAACACCGCCGGGCCGTCCATGTACAGGAACGCGCTACCGGCGAGCGCGCCGCCCTCGACCGCGCCGGGCACGCTGAGGATGTCCGAATAGCGGCCATCGGCGTGCAGCTTGGTGGCCAGGATGCCCGGCTCGTCCGAGGCGGTCAGCACGATGGCGCCGGCGCCGTCGCCGAACAGCACGCAGGTGGTGCGGTCGTCGAAATTAAGAATGCGCGAAAACACTTCGGCGCCGATGACCAGCACATTCTTGTGGACGCCGGCGCGGATGAAGGCGTCGGCGGTCGAGACCGCGTAGACGAAGCCACTGCACACGGCCTGCACGTCGACGGCCGCGCCGAAGTTGGTCATGCCGAGTTTTTTCTGGACGATGCAGGCCGTGCTCGGGAAGCTGCCGAAGAAGTCCGGCGTCGAGCTGGCGACGATGATCAGGTCGATATCGTCCGGCTGCATGCCGGCCATCTCCAGCGCGCGCTTGGCGGCGTGGACAGCCAGGTCCGATGATTTTTGTTCCGGTTCGGCGAAGTGACGCGCCGAGATGCCGCTACGGCTGAAGATCCATTCATCGGACGTCTCGATGCCCTTGGCGGCAAGCTGATCGGTCAGATCCTGGTTGGTGACGCGCTTCTCTGGCAGATAGCTGCCGGTGCCGATAATTTTGCTGTACAAAGTCATGCGTCTACCATCCACTAAATAGTTGAGCTTGGTACTTCCGGGGTTTCCGTGTTGCGCGGCATGAGTTCGGCGATCAACGTCGAAATGTGCGGCAACACATCATTTTTGGCAGCATCATACGCGCGCTTGATCGCCCATTCAAACGAATATGCGTCGGCGCCGCCATGGCTTTTAAAGACCAGGCCGCGCAAGCCGAGCAGGCTGGCGCCGTTGTAGCGCGACGGCGACAGGCGGTTTTTGATGGCCTTGAGGGCGCCGCGGCCGATCAACGCGCTCAGCATCGTCAGCGGGGTGCGCTTGAATTCGGTCTTGACGGTGTCGGCAAAAAAGCGCGCCACGCCCTCCACCGCTTTCAACGTGACGTTGCCGACGAAGCCGTCGCACACGACGATGTCGGTGGTGCCCTTGAAAATGTCATTGCCCTCGACGTTGCCGAAGAAGTTCAGCGCGCCGCGCTCGTGGTCGGCCTGCAGCAGCTTGCTGGTGGCCTTGACCACGTCGTTGCCTTTGATGTCCTCGGTACCGACGTTGAGCAGGCCCAGGGTCGGGCGCTCGATGTTTTCCATCGCCGACACCAGCACCGACCCCATGATGGCGAACTGGTGCAGGTGATGCGGTTCGCAATCGACGTTGGCGCCCAGGTCCAGCATGTAGGTCGGGCCGCCCTTTTGGTTCGGCATGATGCTGCAGATGGCTGGACGGTCGACACCGGTCATGGTCTTGAGCACGTAGCGGGCGACCGCCATCAGCGCGCCGGTATTGCCGGCCGAGACGCAAGCCTGGGCGCTGCCGCCCTTGACCTGCTCGATGGCCACGCGCATCGACGAATCCTTTTTGCGGCGCAGCGCCACTTCGATCGGATCGTCCATCGTGACTTGTTCGGATGCATGCACGACCGACAGGCGCGGATGCGCGTCGGCGTGATGTTTTTTCAATTCTGCGCGGATAACGTCTTCCAGACCGACCAGTATCAGTTCTGCTTCAGGCTCGCTTTTGACGAAAGATAGTGCTGCGGGGATAGTGACCGATGGACCGTGATCTCCGCCCATGCAGTCGATAGAAATTTTGATTGTCATTGTTTTGATTCAGTACCACGCTCAAGCCCTTGTCTGGGCAAGCTGCGGCAAGCGACGGACCACTGAAATTCCGGTCTACGCGTTTCAAAATGACGGTGTGCAAAAGAGGATTGCAGCCGATGAAAAAAGAAAAAGCGATGCTTCAAAAGACAGCACCGCCTATTTCCGAGTCCAGCAAAAGCGTCGATTACTCGTCGTTTTTGGTTTTCAGGACTTTACGGCCACGATAAAAGCCGTTAGGGCTGATGTGGTGACGCAGGTGGGTTTCACCGGTGGTTGGCTCGATACCCAGTTGTGGAGCTACCAGGAAATCGTGCGAACGGTGCATACCGCGCTTCGAAGGGGACTTCTTGTTCTGTTGAACTGCCATGTTAATGACTCCTAATACATAAGTTCTAAAATTTTAACACATTCGACCAGCAAATACATGCGAATCGAGTATCCTGCCGGCAAAACGGAACCGGCATAGTTAAACTGAGATTTACTACCATT
>DASVTJ010000135.1:0-4826 GCA_036387635.1 Duganella sp. | reverse complement strand
GACGGCGCGGATATTTTCTTCCACGGTCAGCTTGCGGAACACCGACGCTTCCTGCGGCAGGTACGACAGGCCGAGCGAGGCGCGCCGGTGGATCGGCAGCGACGAGATGTCGACGCCGCTGATGTCGATGGTGCCGGCGTCGGACGGCACCAAGCCGACGATCATGTAGAACGAGGTGGTCTTGCCGGCGCCGTTGGGGCCGAGCAGGCCGACCACTTCGCCGCATTCCACTTGCAGGGAGACGTCGTGCACGACCTGGCGCTTGCCGTAGGTCTTTTGCAGTCCGCGTACGATCAGGGTGCTACCGCAGGTCGGCTCCATGCTTATTTCCCCGTCGCCGGGTTGGGCGTGGCGGCCGGCGTGGCGGGCACGTTTGCCGGGGCCGGCGCCGGTGCCAGCTTGGTCGACGGCTGGATCACCATCGTGCTGCGGCCGCCGCCCGGCTTGCTCTCGCCGCTGGCGTTGTTCTTGACGGCGAAGAATTCGCGGCGGCTGTCGTACGAGATGAACTCGCCGTCGACCTGGCTGGCGATCTTGCTGCCTTCGAGCTTTTTGATCTGCGCCTTCGAGAACAGCTTGACCAGTTCGGTCCTTCCGTCGTACTCAATGCGGTCGGCGCGGCCCTCGACCCACTGGTCGCCGGGGCCGTCGAGTTTTTGGCGGAACGTCGCCTGCACGCCGCCCGAACCGGTCAGCACCACGAACTGGTAGGCTTCCGGGTCCTGGGTGACCACCGCCTTGGGCGACTTCATCAGCAAGGTGCCGCGGGTCAGCACCACATTGCCGGTGAAGGTCTTGATCTGCTTGACGTCGTCGGCGTCGAGGTTGTCGAACGAAATCTCGGTCGGCTTGTTGGAGTCGGCCTTCTCGGCGTGGGCCGCGCCCATCGCGGCCAACATCAGCGCCGCCGACAGTATCAGTTTTTTCATCATCGTGTCCTTCATGCGTGTTTCATAGCTTATTTGGTTCAACGCGGCGCCTTCGGCGGCAGCGTAATGGTTCCGCGTCCGCCCAGTTGCATCTGGCGCGTCGCGTTGTTGGTTTTCATGCCGGTGCCGGTGGAGGTCGCGGTACCCAGCTTCATCCGCACCGGCGCGTCCGTTTCCATCCGTTCCTCGTCCGGGAACACGGTCAGGGTGCTGGTTTGCAGCCGCATCGCCTCGGCGTTCGGCGAGGCCGGCCGCACCACGTCGACATTGCCGTCGAGCTTGACGCGCGTGTTGCCCTGGTCGACCCGCGCGGTGTCGGCGTGGATCGTCATCGGCGGCTGCCGGCCCGACAGGCTGTTGATGAACGGCTTGTCGATCTCGGACGAATCGTCGATCGGCCGGTGGGTCAGCTTGTCGCCGGAAATGATATACGCCGGCTTGCCTTCCTTGGTCATGCGCACCAGGCTGAAGCGGTCGATGATGTAGTCCGGCTCGTTGCGGAACTGGTCGAGCTGCTGTTCCTGGCCCGACTGGTTGACCAACTGCACCAGCCAAAAGCTGCCGGCGGCGACAAACACGCCGATCACCAGCGTCAGCGTCAGCTGCCAGCGATGTGCTGTTCTTTTACGCATCGATCGCTCCCGTCACACCATGAACTGCGCCATGACGCGCTCGTACGCGCCCTGCGCGTGCAGCAGCAGCTCGCACACCTCGCGCACGGCGCCGCGTCCGCCCTGCGCCACCGTGGTGTGGTGCGCGCGTTCGAGCACTTCCTTGCGCCCGCCCGGCACCGCCACCGCGAAGCCGACACGCGTGAGAATCGGCAGGTCGACCACGTCGTCGCCGATGAAGCCGACCTGTTCGGCCGTCAGGCCGGTCTTTTCCAGCAGCGCGTTGAACGGCGTGAGCTTGTCGTGGCCGCCCTGGTGCACGAAGCCGATGCCGAGGTCGGCGGCGCGCTTGGACACCTGCGGCGAAATGCGCGCGCTGATGATGGCGGTGTGCACGCCGGACTCCTGCAACAGCTTGATGCCGAGGCCGTCGTAGACGTTGAAGGTCTTGAGCGCCTCGCCGTCGGCGCCGTAGTGCAGGCTGCCGTCGGTGAGCACGCCGTCGACGTCGAAGATCATCAGTTTGACGCGCGCGGCGCGTTCGAGATACGTCATCGTCATTGGATCACTCATTAAATTACTTTTGCGCGGGTCAGGTCGTGGATGTGCAGCGCGCCGACCAGCGTGCCGTCGGCGTCGGTCACCAGCATCTGGTTGATGCGGTATTGCTCCATCACGGCCACGGCGTCGACCGCCAGTTTTTCCGGCGAAATGCTGCGCGGGTTCGGGTGCATGACGTCGCGGATCACCACTTGGGTGAAGTCCTGCACTTTTTCAATCATGCGGCGCAGGTCGCCGTCGGTGAACACGCCGACCGGCTTGCCGTCGGCGTCGACGATGGCGGTCATGCCCATGCCCTTTTGCGTGATCTCCAGCAGCGCCTCGGTCAGCTTGACGTCGGCGCCGACCTTCGGCACGTCGTCGCCGCTGCGCATGACGTCGCGCACGTGCGTGAGCAAACGCCGGCCCAGCGCGCCGCCCGGATGGGAGCGCGCAAAGTCCTCCTCGCGGAAGCCGCGCAGGTCCAGCAAGGCCACGGCCAGCGCGTCGCCCAGCGCCAAGGTGACGGTGGTCGACGTCGTCGGCGCCAGGTTCATCGGACACGCCTCCTTGGCCACGGCCACGTTCAGGTGGACGTCGGCGATCACGGCCAGGCTCGAGCCGGGCTTGCCGGTCATCGCGATGACCTTGCTGCCCATGCGCTTGACCACAGGCAGGATGGTCATCAGTTCGGCGCTCTCGCCCGAATACGAAATGGCGATGAAGGCGTCGTCGGCGGTGACCATGCCGAGGTCGCCATGGGCCGCCTCGGCCGGATGCACGAACAGCGCCGGCGTGCCGGTCGAGGCCAGCGTCGCGGCGATCTTGCGCGCGATGTGGCCGGACTTGCCGATGCCGGAAACGACCACCCGCCCCTTGCAATTTAGCAACAGCGAGATCGCCCGCACCAGGCTGTCGTCGTCGCCCAGGCGGGCGTTGAGCGCGGCGATGGCGTCGGCCTCGTTTTGCAACGTCTCCCGGGCCAGTTGCAAGGCGTGCCCGGCCATTTTTGCGTCAAAAGCTATCGGCATTGTTTTTTCATGGGTTACACTCATACCCAAGTATAGCCGAATTGGGAAAGCAAAAAACTTGCCAGTCAAAACATACGGCCCGCGCGGGCGACAAACCTCTACATTTAATTCACTGGCGAAGTTGAAATGACGTTTTCACCTCTGGAATTAACGCTGATACTGCTCGGCAGCGCGGTGTTGGGCGTGGTCGCTTTCCGCATGATGCACCTGCCGCCGATGCTCGGCTACCTGGCCGTCGGCATCATCATCGGGCCCCACGCGCTGGGCCTGGCCGAACAAAGCGAGGCCACCCACGGACTGGCCGAGTTCGGCGTGGTGTTCCTGATGTTTTCCATCGGCCTCGAATTCTCGCTGCCCAAACTGATGGCGATGCGCGGCGTCGTCTTCGGCCTCGGCATGGCGCAGGTGGCGGCCACCATCGCCGCCACCATGCTGTTCGGCTGGACCATCGCCACGCAACTCCCCCCTTCGATCCAGATCAGCTGGCAAGCCGCGTTCGCGCTCGGCGGCGCGCTCGCGATGTCGTCGACCGCCATCGTGGTCAAGATGCTGACCGAGCGGCTTGAGCTTGAAAGCGAACACGGCCGCAAGATCATCGGCATCCTGCTGTTCCAGGACCTGGCCGTGGTGCCGCTGCTGATCCTGATCCCGTCGCTGGGCCAGCGCCCCGACGCGCTGGCCGAGACGCTGGGCTGGGCCGCGCTCAAGGCCGTCATCGTGCTGACGTTGCTGCTGTTCGTCGGCCACCGCCTGATGCGCGGCTGGTTCACCATCGTCGTCAAGCGCCGCTCGCAGGAACTGTTCATGCTCAACCTGCTGCTGGTGACGTTGGGCGCGGCCTGGATCACCGAGAAGGCCGGGCTGTCGCTGGCGCTGGGCGCGTTCGTGGCCGGCATGCTCATTTCCGAGACCGAATACAAGCACCAGGTGGAAGAGGACATCAAGCCCTTCCGCGACGTGCTGCTGGGGCTGTTCTTCATCACCATCGGCATGCTGCTCAACGTGCGCCTGGTGCTGGAGAACTGGTGGCTGGTGCTGGTGCTGCTGGGCGGCCCGGTGCTGGTCAAGTTCGCGCTGATCGCCGGCCTGGCCAAGCTGTTCGGCTCGTCCGACGGCGTCTCGATCCGCACCGGCCTGGCGCTGGCGCAGGCCGGCGAGTTCGGCTTCGTGCTGCTGAACCTGGCCGGCGGCAGCAAGCTGATGGACCCGTTCATCATCCAGGTGGTGCTGGCGTCGATGGTGCTGTCGATGCTGGTGGCGCCGTTCATCATCGCCAAGTCGGACCAGATCGTCATGAAGGTGTCGAGCAACGAATGGATGATGCAATCGCTGGCGCTGACCAGGATCGCAAGCCGCACCATGTCCACCAGCAAGCACGTGATCGTGGCCGGGTTCGGGCGCAGCGGCCAGAGCCTGGCGACCTTGCTGAGCGAGGAAAACATCGAATACCACGCGCTCGACCTCGACCCCGAGCGGGTGCAGGAGGCGCAGGCGGCCGGCCGGCAAGTGTCGTACGGCGACGCCGCGCGGCGCGAGAGCCTGATCGCGGCCGGCATCTACCGCGCCAGCGCGGTGGTGATCACCTACGCCAGCACGGCGTCGGCGCTCAAGGTGCTGCATCTGGTGCACGAGCTGGCGCCGACGCTGCCGGTGATCGTGCGCTCGCACGACGACACCGATCTGGACCGCTTGAAGGCGGCCGGCGCGGCCGAGGT
>DASVTJ010000134.1:0-5421 GCA_036387635.1 Duganella sp. | reverse complement strand
ACAGAACCGATAACTCGCTCATTACTTTTTCGCCGGATATTTGATCGTCATCTCTTTGAGCAGGTTGTCGGCGTGATCGACTTCGCTCATCACCCACAGCATATACCGGATGTCCATATGGATAGCGCGGGTGATGTCGGTGTCGAAGTACCAGTCCTTGGTGATCGACTCATAGGTCGAATCGAAGTTCAGGCCGATCAACTCGCCCCGCCGGTTCATCACCGCCGAACCGGAATTGCCGCCCGTGGTGTCGGCGCTGCTCAGGAAGTCCACCGGCACGGTGCCGAGCACCGGATCCTTGAACTGGCCGTAGCGCTTGGCCTTGACGGCGTCCAGCAGCTTGGCCGGCGCGTTGAACGGGTCTTTGCCGGTATGCTTTTCGACGATGCCTTCGACCGTGGTGAACGGCCCTTTGCTGATACCGTCGCGCGGCGAATAAGGCGACACGGTGCCGTAGGTGACGCGCAGCGTCGAATTCGCGTCCGGATACACCGGCTTGCCCTGCGATTTTTTCCACGCGATGACCGCCTCCATGTAGCGCGGGATCACGCGCTCCAGATTGCCGTCCAGTTCCTTGCGGCGCTCCTGCAGCTTTCGCGTCGCGTCGTCCAGCTTCACCGCCAGCTGCAAGAAGGCGTCATCGGACGCTTTGATGGCGGCGGCATCCTTGCCTATCCACGAAAGGCGCGTGGCGGTGTCGCCGAGCTTCGTGCGCGTGTACATCGCCGGCGCCGCGTCGGCCGCCGGCAGCAGCGCATCGAGGCCCGCCACGTGCATCGACTTCGGCAGCTTGGCGTAGCGCCGCAACGACGCCACGAAGCGCGCCTGGTCCACGGCGGCCACATACGATTGTTCCAGGCGGTTCAGGCGCGCCTTGATGATCGTGAGGTCGCGCTGCTGGAAGCCGCTCTCGCGCTCCGCATCCGGCTTGGCGCCTTCCAGCGCCAGCCGGTACAAGGTGTTGGCGCTTTTAAGCAAATCGCCTGTGGTCACCACCTCGTAGCCGAACTCCTCGTCGCTCAGCGCGATATCGGCGGCGATCAGCGCGTCGAGTTCGGCCAGCAGCGTTGTCGACACGCCCGGCTGCGCCGCGTACCAGGCGCGGAACTCGGCGTCCTGCTTGTCCTTGATGGCGGCGATATCCTTGCGCGCGAAGCCGTCCATCAGCCCCTGCGCTTTTTTCATCACGTTGTTGCGGCTTTTGGCGACGCTGGCATAGCGCACTTCGGCCGCCGCGTCACCCTTGGTGGCGGCGCCGATCACGTCGAGATCGGCCTGGATCTCGGCCACCCGCGCCGGATAGCCGACGTCGCGCGCGGCGCGGATTTCGGCCGGCAGCTTGTAACGGCTGGTGCGGCCCGGATAACCGGCCAGCAGCACCGGATCGCCGTTCTTCAGGCCCTCGGCCGACAACACCAGGAAATCCTTCGATTGGTATGGCACGTTGTCCGGCGACGGATCGGCCGGGCGTCCGTCCTTGCCCACGTACGCGCGCAGGAACGAGAAGTCGCCGGTGTGGCGCGGCCATTCGTAGTTGTCGATGTCGCCGCCGTAGTTGCCGATCATGTCGGGCGGCGCATAGACCAGGCGCACGTCGCGGATCATCATCTGGCGGATGCGGTAGTATTCCAGCCCGCGATGAAAGGCCGGCACCGAGCAGCGGTAGCCCTTGTCGCTTTCGCATTCGGCGATCAGCGCCTTGACGGCCTTGTCGACCGCGTCGTGGCGCTGCTTGCCGCTCATCGCCGGCGTCACGCCCTTGAGCACGCGGGCGGTGACGTTTTCCACCTTGTCGGTCACGTACACCAGCGAGTTCGGGCCGCCCGGCAGTTCCTGCGCGCGCGTTTTGGCCAGAAAGCCGTCGGCGATGTAGTTATGTTCAGGCGTCGAGTTGCGCTGGATGGCGCCGTACGCGCAGTGGTGGTTGGTGACCACCAGACCGGCGTTGGAGACGAACGACGCCGAGCAACCGGGCAGCGCGACGATCGCGCTCATTGGATGCTTCGACAGGTCGGCCAGTTTTTCGGCCGGGATGGTGATGCCGATGCGTTTCAGTTCGGATTTCAGCTGCGGCAATTGGTATGGCTGCCACTGCCCTTCGTCGGCGTGAGCCGCCGCCGCGCCGAGGATAGCGGCCGGCAGCACTAGATATTTTAACAAGATAGAGTCCCTGGTGAAGTTCCAGCGGCAGTATATTCCTTCTGCCGATGGCTGAAAATGCTTTTTCAGTGGCGGCGCGGGACTATGGGGTATCGCGCATATTGAAGCCGATGGTCAGCTTGCAGCCGCCGCCGGGCAGGTAGTCGCTGACCTCGAAGCTGCCGCCCAGCGCCGCCACCCGCTGCGCCATGCCGATCAACCCGAACGAGTCGCTCTTGCCGCGCTGCCCCGGCCCGATGCCGATGCCGTTGTCGGTCACGCTGAAGGCCAGCCAGCCGCGCCGCGCCGTCAGCGTGATCTCGACGTGGCTGGCGCGCGCGTGGCGCCGCACATTGCTCAGCGCCTCCTGCAGGGCGCGAAACAGCACGATCTCCGTATCGGGCGCGATGGCGGCGAACGTGGCCTCGTCGGGCAGCGCCAGCGCGCACGTCATGCCGCTGCGCTTGCGGAACTCGGCGGCCTGCCACTCCAGCGCCGCCTGCAGGCCCAAGTCCAGCACCGCCGGCCGCAGCTCGTTCATGATGCCGCGCACATTGCGGATGGTCGTATCGATATTTTCCAGCACCGCCGCCACGCGCCGGTGCAGCCGCGGATGGCGTTCGCCGGTGCGCGCGCTGAGCATGGAGATGTCGATGCGTAGCGCCATCAGGTTTTGACCCAGTTCGTCGTGGATGTCGCGGGCGATGCGGGTGCGCTCGTCCTCCTTGACCGTTTCCAGGTGCTCGGCCAGTTTGCGCAGCTGCTCGCGCGATTCATGCAAAGCCTCCTCGGTGCGTTTGCGCTCGGTCACCTCCAGCATCAGCAGGCGATTGGCCTCGGTCAGCTCGGCGGTGCGTGCGGCCACCCTGCCATCGAGCTCGCGCGACAATTTCAGCAGGTCGGTCTCGGCGCGCTGGCGAGCGGTGATGTCGGAGAGCACGCCGATGTAGTGCGTGATGGCGCCGTCGTCGTCGCGGATCACCGTCAGCGACATCGCCGCCACATAGGGAACGCCGTCGCGCCGGCGGTTGAACACTTCGCCCTGCCAGCGGCCGTAGGTGCGCAGGCAGCGCATCGCCTCGGCGTGGTAGCCCGGCGGATGGGCGCCCGGCCGGCCGAGGAAGCGGGGATCGCGCCCCAGCGCCTCCTCCACCGAATAACCGGTCAGCGCGGTGAAGGCGGGATTGACGGTGACGATGTTCTTGTCGGCGTCGCACACCATCACGCCCTCGCCCATGCTGTCGATCACCTGAAAGGCGCGCCGGCGCGCCGCCTCGCGCGCATCGGCGCTGCCGATGTCGGTCAGGATCATGCGGCATTTGCGCGCCGCCTTGTCGACGTTGGCCTCGATATGCACTTGGCGCAGCGCGCCGTCGCGGTGCGCGGCGAGCAACGGCACCTCCAATACCGCGCGGCGGCCGCTCTCGAGCAGCTCGGCCAGAAATCGGCGCAGGCCGGCCTGCGCTTGCGGGGCCACGAACTGTTCGAACGTTTTGCCGGCCAGCTCGTCGCGGCGGCAGGCCAGCAGTTCACCGGCGGCCACGTTGGCGCGCGTGATGCGGCCGTCGGCGTCGAGCGACAGGTACCCCGCCGGCGCCTGGTTGTACAGCACCGCGTAGTGCTCGCGCGCCGCCTCGGCCAGATCGCGCTCGGTCTGCACCTCGGCCAACGCCACGCTCTGCATATCGAGCTCGATCTGGCTCACCTGCAGCTCGTGCCAGCGCTTGAGCGTATCGCTGTCGGCATCGGCGGGCGGCTGCATGCCGGTCTTCGACAGCGCAGCGACCGCCTGCTCGGCCACGTAGCGCAGCTGGTCGAAATCGAGTTCGGGGCGCTGGCGCTTGATCATGCCTGGTCCGGTCCTTTTTGCATCGAACGCAGTTGCGCCTCCAGCAGCTTCGACGCGGTGATGTTGATGAACGTGACCACCACGCCGTCGATCACGTTCTCCACCGTCCGGTAGGGCATGATGCGCACCGTGTACCAGCCGCCGCTGCGCGTGGGGATTTGCTTTTCGCAGAACACCAGCGTGCGCAGCACCTCGCGCGCGTCGGCCTCCAGGCCGGGGTATTCGAGGTCGTTGACGATGTCGCTCAACGGCCGCTGCAAATCGCCGGGGATCAGTTTGTAGATGTGCGTGCTCTGGTCGGTGAAGCGGCGCACGCGCAGCTCGCCGTCGAGGAAAATGGTGGCCACGTCGGTGCTGTTGAGCAGATTTTTCATGTCGCCGTTGACCAGCGACAGATCGTCCACCTTGGACTGCAGTTCGGCGTTGACGGTGTAGAGCTCCTCGTTGAGCGACTGCATCTCCTCCTTGGAGGTGGTCAGCTCCTCGTTGGTCGATTGGAGCTCCTCGTTGGTCGATTGCAGTTCCTCGTTGGCCGATTTGAGTTCCTCGCGCGAGGCCTGCATCTCGTCGCGCACCGCCTGGATCTCCAGGCGCGCCTGCGCCAGCTGCTGTTCCAGCTCCACCACTTGCGGGTTGGTCGAGCGCGAGCGGCGCTTTTCGGCCGGCAGCGGCACGGTGGCGAAGGTCACTATCAGGGTGCCGGACAGCCCGCCCGTCTCCGGCATCGCCTCGGCCGTCAAGTCCAGCGCCTGCAAAGGCTTGCCGGCGGCGTCGCGCTGGATCAGCCCACGCAGCGCGATCATCTGATCGCTCTGGGCGGCGCGCTTGAGCAGATCGGCCAGTTCGTGGCGCAAGCTGTCGCGCGCCATCACGTGGATGTTCCAATTGGCCTTGCCGGCGGCCGGCTCCAGGAAGGCGCCGGTGCGGCCATGGATATACAGGATATCGCCATGGACATTGAGCAGCACGGCGGCCGGCGCGTGCTTTTTCAGCAGCAGCTGCTCGACCTGGGTTTGGATGTTTCCGTTCATGGATGGGTTATTAGGCTCGCTGGCGGAAGGAATGGACACGCCGCTCACGCGCGTGGGGAGGTAGTTGGCGACTCGATGAATCGAGGCGTCGAGGCGCCGGTAAATGCGCCCGCCGCCGGTGCACGGCGCGAACAATTCCGTGAAGTGGCCGGGGGTGTCGGCGCTGCCGAGCATCAGCAGTCCGCCGGTTTTGAGCGCGTAGTGGAACAGCGGGATCAGTTGTTCCTGCAGCTTGGCGGTGAAGTAGATCAGCAGGTTGCGGCAGCACAGGACATCGAGCTTGGTGAACGGCGGGTCCGAAATGATGTTCTGGCGCGCGAAGATGATCGTGTTGCGCACGTCCTTGCGTATCCGGTAGCCGCCCTTCTCGGCCGGCATGAAATAGCGTTGTAGCAGTTCGGC
>DASVTJ010000133.1:0-3244 GCA_036387635.1 Duganella sp. | reverse complement strand
TCGTCGGCAACAAGGTGTTCTCGGACAAAGAGCTCAAGCAACAGCTGGCGCTCAACACCGGCGGCTGGTTCAGCTGGTACACCAAGGCCGACCAGTATTCCAAGACCAAACTGACCGGCGACATCGAGTCGCTCAAGTCGTTCTATCTGAACCGCGGCTACATCGAGATGAACATCGATTCGACGCAGGTGTCGATCACGCCGGACAAGAAGGACATTTACATCACCATCAACGTGACCGAGGGCGAGAAGTACTCCGTCTCCGGCATCAAGTTCGAAGGCGAGACCTTCGGCCGCGAAGACGAACTGCGTTCGCTGGTGCTGCTGAAAAACGGCGCCACCTATTCGGGCGAACTGCTGACCGCGACCAACAAGCGCATCTCCGACCGCCTGGGCACCTTCGGCTACGCTTTCGCCAACGTCAACGCCAATCCGGACATCAACCGCGACAAGCGCGAAGTGGCGTTCACCTTCTTCATCGATCCGGGCAAGCGCGCCTACGTGCGCCACATGAACATCGCCGGCAACACCACCTCGCGCGACGAAGTGATCCGCCGCGAGTTCCGCCAGTTCGAGTCGTCATGGTACGACGCCAACAAGATCAAGCTGTCGCGCGACCGCGTCGACCGCCTGGGCTACTTCAAGGACGTCACCGTCGACACGCCGGAAGCGCAAGGCACGTCCGACCAGGTCGACGTCAACCTGACCGTGGTGGAAAAGCCGACCGGTAACTTCCAGATCGGCGGCGCGTTCTCGCAGTCGGAGCGGTTCACCTTCCAGGCGGCGATCCAGCAGGCCAACTTCGCCGGCTCGGGCACCACCGTCGGCATGGAGCTGAACACCTCGAAGTACAGCCGCACCATTTCGTTCTCGCAGACCGACCCGTATTACACCGACGACGGCGTCTCGCGCTCGTACGAGATCTATCTGCGCACGCAAAAACCGCCTGCGCTCAACACCGGTTACTACACGATCAAACAGCAGGGTGGCCGCGTCAGCTACGGCGTGCCGTTCTCCGAAGTCGATACGGTGTTCTTCGGTATCGGCCTGGAACGCTCGACGATCGAGACCGACGCCTCGTCGCCGACGCGCTTCCAGCAGTACGTGCGCGACATCACCGGCAACGAGAGCGGCATCGGCAGCGCGCGGACCAACGCGGTGCCGCTGACGATGGCGTGGGCGCGCGACAGCCGCGATTCGGCGCTGACGCCGACGGCGGGCCGCTACCAGCGCGTCAACCTGGAACTCGACATCATCGGCCAGCAGAAGTACTACCGCGCCGTCTACGAGCAGCAGTGGTACAAGCCGCTGTTCTCGAAGGTGACCTTGGCACTGAAGGGCGAGATCGATTACGGCCGCGGCCTGCGCGACAGCGAATACCCGGTCTTCAAGAACTTCTACGGCGGCGGCATCGGTTCGGTGCGGGGCTACCTCAGCTCCTCGCTGGGCGCGGTCGATTCGCGCTACGGCGATGCGCTGGGCGGCGCCTCGCGCCTGATCGGCAACGCCGAGTTGCAACTGCCGTTCCCGGGTTCGGGACAGGACCGCAGCCTGCGCTGGTTCGGCTTTTTCGACGCCGGCCAGGTCTACCAGGAAGGCGAGAAGATGCGCATCTCGCAGCTGCGCTATTCGACCGGCCTGGGGATCAGCTGGATCTCGCCGGTGGGCCCGCTCAAGTTGAGTTATGCTAAGCCTCTGAACGCCAAGCCGGACGACCGCCTTGAACGCTTCCAGTTCCAGATGGGTAGCGGCTTCTGATGCGCTTGACGGGTAAAATGATCTTGATCGAACACCGCACTAATCTACATCTCGGAGAATTAAGTTGAAGACTGCATCCGCTACATTGACCAAATATCTCGCCGCGCTTGCGCTGGGCTGGAGTGCATTGGCGCCGGTGCAGGCCCAGACTTCGGCCTCCCCTTCGGCCTCGCGCATCGCGTGGCTGAGCCCCGAGCGCATCTACAACGAGTCGCGCCTGGCCAAGCTGGCCAGCGAGAAGCTGCAGGAAGAGTTCAAGAGCCGCGAGAAAGCCATGCAGGAAATGGCCGGGCGCTTGAAGGCGGCTTCCGACAAGATGGAAAAAGAAGGGCCGGCGCTGTCCGAGGCCGACCGCGTCAAGCGCCAGCGCGACGTGTTCGAACTCGATAAGGAATACCAGCGCCGCCAGCGCGAGTTCCGCGAGGATCTGAGCCAGCGCACCAACGAGGAGCGCCAGGCCATTTCCGACCGCGCCACCAAGATCATTCGCCAGATGGCCAATGTCGAAGGCTTCGACATCGTGCTGCAGGACGCGGTATGGGCGAGCCCGCGCATCGACATCACCGACAAGGTGCTGGCGGCGCTCGACAAAGATAAATAAATCATATTAGATTGGACCACCCGATGGGCACTCGACTAGGGCAATTGGTCGAACGCTTCGGCGGGCAGTTGGTGGGGGACGCGAACCTGGAAGTGACCGGGATCGCCCCATTGACCGACGCCGGCGTTTCGCACATCAGCTTCCTCAGCAACAGCAAACTGCGCGCGCAGGCGCTCTCCACCCAGGCGGCGGCACTGATCGTGGCGCCCGCCGATGACGAATTCATCGCCGCCGGCTACCAGGGCGCGCGCATCGTCACCGACAATCCGTACGTGTACTTCGCCAAGGCGGCGCAGTACTTCCATGCGCTGACCGCGTTCGTGCCGGCCCCCGGCGTGCATCCGACCGCGTTCGTCGGCGAGGGCGCGCAGATCGCCGCCTCCGCCCACATCGGGCCGAAGGTGGTGGTGGAGGCGGGCGCCGTCATCGGCGAGCACGCCGTCATCGACGCCGGCTGCTACAT
Organism: Duganella sp.; assembly: GCA_036387635.1. Lineage (GTDB taxonomy): Bacteria > Pseudomonadota > Gammaproteobacteria > Burkholderiales > Burkholderiaceae_D > Rugamonas. The sequence continues at coordinate 423 of DASVTJ010000133.1, read as the reverse complement.
CGGGCGCGAGGCGGTGATCGGCCAGGGTACGCACTTCTTCGCCAACGTCACCTTCCACGCCTACTGCCAGATCGGCGCGCGCGGCATCATCCACTCGGGCGCCGTCATCGGCACCGACGGCTTCGGCTTCGCCAACGAGAAGGGCGTCTACATCAAGATCCCGCAGACCGGGCGCGTGATGATCGGCGACGACGTCGACATCGGCGCCAACACCACGGTCGACCGCGGCGCGCTGGCCGACACCGTCATCGAGGACGGCGTCAAGCTCGACAACCTGATCCAGATCGCCCACAACTGCCACATCGGCGCGCACACGGCGATGGCCGGCTGCGTCGGCATGGCCGGCAGCACCACCGTGGGCAAATACTGCACCTTCGGCGGCGCCGCCATGATCAACGGCCATATCACCATCGCCGACCATGT
>DASVTJ010000132.1:0-6290 GCA_036387635.1 Duganella sp. | reverse complement strand
CAAGGCGGCAGCCAATCCGGCGAACGCCAGGGTCCGGTGCAAACCACCGAGCATGAATATCCCGGCGCGTTCCCCTCCCAGCACCTGGAAAAACCAGGTATTGAAGCGCAGATGCAGCTCAAACCCGAGTTCCTGGCGCCCGATTACGCCGGTAGCGGCAAGCTGGCCGGCATGGCCGCCCTGATCACCGGGGGTGACTCCGGCATCGGCCGCGCGGTCGCGGTGCTGTACGCGCGCGAAGGCGCCGACGTCGCCATCGTCTACCTGGACGAAGACCAGGACGCGGAAGACACCAAGCGTTACATCGAGGCCGAAGGCCAGAACTGCCTGCTGCTGCGCGGCGACGTGCGCGACGCCGCGTTTTGCCGCAGCGCCGCCGAGCAAACGCACGAGCGCTTCGGGCGCCTCGACATCCTGGTCAACAACGCCGCCTTCCAGGAACACGCCGACAAGCTGACCGACCTGACCGAGGAACGCTTCGACATGACGATGAAGACCAACGTCTACGGCTACTTCCATATGGCCAAGGCGGTGCTGCCGTTCCTCAAGCGCGGCGCGTCGATCATCAACACCGGTTCGGTGACCGGGCTGCAAGGCTCCGGCAAGCTGCTCGACTACTCGACCACCAAGGGCGCGATCCATGCGTTCACGATGTCGCTCGCGTCGAACCTGCTGGACCAGGGCATCCGCGTCAACGCGGTGGCGCCGGGACCGGTGTGGACCCCGCTCAACCCGGCCGACCAGTCGCCGGAAAAGATCGCCAAGTTCGGCCAGGATACCGACATGCGCCGTGCCGCGCAGCCGCAGGAATTGTCGCCGGCGTACGTGTTCCTGGCTGCGCCGTCGTGCTCGAGCTACATCAGCGGCATCGTGCTGCCGGTGACCGGCTCGGTGGGGTTCTAAGCGATGGCCGCCCGCGCGATGTGGAAAGGCGCCATCAGCTTCGGGCTGGTGTACATCCCGGTCGAATTGTATTCGGCGGTGCAGGCGCACGAACTTGATTTGACAATGCTCGACCGCCGCGACTTCGCACCCGTGGGCTACAAGCGCTATAACAAAAAGACCGGCAAGGACGTGACCTGGGACGACATCGTCAAAGGCTACGAGTACGAGGACGACGAGTACGTGGTGCTGTCCGACGAGGACCTGAAGCGGGCCAACGTGGAGGCCACCGGCACCATCGACATCCAGGCCTTCGTCGACGCCGCCGACGTGCCGCTGACGTATTACGAGCAGCCGTATTACCTGGCGCCCTCGAAGGGCGGCGCCAAGGTCTACGCGCTGCTGCGCGAGACGCTGCGCAAGTCGGGCAAGATCGCCATCGCCACGGTGGTGATCCGCACCAAGCAGCACCTGTGCGCGCTGGTCTGCATCGACGACAAGATCGTGCTCAACACCCTGCGCTACGAGGCCGAGATCCGCAGCGCCGAGGAACTCAAGCTGCCCCCGCCGACGATGAAGGCCGCCGGCATCAGCGACAAGGAGCTGCAAATGGCGTTGTCGCTGGTCGAAGGCATGAGCGAGGAGTGGAAGCCGGAGCAATACCGCGACACCTACAAGGACGACGTGCTGGCGCTGGTGAAGAAAAAGGTCAAGGCCGGCCAGACCAAGACCATCACCGCCGCCGAGCCGGAGGAAAAAGCGGCCAAGCCGTCGAACGTGGTCGATCTGGTGGCGCTGCTGCAGAGCAGCTTGGGCAAGCGTCCCGCCAAGGGCGGCGCGAAGGCGGACGCCAAGCCGGCGGCGCGCAAGGCGGCGGCCAAGGCCGACAACGACGACGCCGAAGAGGAAGCGCCGGCACCGGCACCGCGCCGCAAAGCCACTGCGGCCAAGAAGGCGCCGGCCACCAGTGCGCGCGCCAAAACCACCGCAAAGTCGTCAACCTCGCGCAAAGCCGCCTAACGGCGCGTCCACACGAACACGCAGGGCGGATCAGCCGTAACGGCTAATCCGCCCTGCGTGTTTCAACGAATCTCAACCACCCTTGCCCGGCTTGAAGTCCAGCATCTTCATCGCAGGCGCCAAGCCTTTCGCGGCCTTGGCATAGCCATCCCACGGCGCGTTGCCGACATCGAGCCGCGTGTGCACGGTGTCCACGGTCCAATGGTCGCCGCCTTCGAGCTTGTCCAACTCTTCCCACGCCACCGGCACCGAAATACCCAGACCGGGCCGCGCGCGCGCCGACCACGCGCACGCCGTCGTCGCGCCGCGCCCGTTGCGCAGATAGTCGATGAAGATTTTGCCGACCCGGTTGCTCGGCCCGCTCTTGAGCACAAACCGATCCGGTATATTCTGCGCCATGTGGGCCACCATCGCCTGCGAGAACGCCTTCACGTCATCCCAGCCATATCCCGGTTTGATCGGCACGACCACATGCAAACCCTTGCCACCGCTGGTTTTCAGAAAAGCGGGCAGCCCCAGCTGATCGAGGAACGCCCGCATCAACTGCGCCGCCTCCTGTATCTGCTTCCACGTGACGTTCTTGCCGGGGTCAAGGTCGAACACCATGCGATTCGGCTTTTCGTAGCTCGACGCGTTGGCGTTCTGCGTATGCAGTTCGACCACGTTCCACTGCGCCGCCGAGAGCAAGCCCTGCGCCGTGGACAGCTCCAGCATCGGCGGGTGCTCCGGGTCTAGCGCGGGATCGAGGCTCTTCACGCCGGGCAGTTTGTTGGTCTCGGCGTGCTTTTGGAAAAACAGCTCGCCGCCGACGCCGGCCGGCGCCCGCACCAATGACACCGGTCGGCCTTTTAAATGCGGCAGCATCAGCGCGCCCACCAGCGCGTAGTAGCGGACCAGCGAGATCTTGGTGGTGCCGCTTTGCTTGTCGATGACGCGATCGGGATTGGTCACTTTCAGTGACGCCGGCAGCTTGCCCTGCACGGTGGCGTTGGCGGTGGAAGTGTCCATCTCGGGTTTCTCCTTGTCCTTCATATGGGCCGGCAGCTCGCGCGTAATCGCGCTGGCCTTCTTGTCCTTGCGCAGTCCCTTGAATACGGAATGACGGATCGAACCTGAATGCGTCCATTCGCCGAACGCCACCTCCGCCACCAGCGTGGGCGTCAGCCAATGGGCATGCCTGTCGATGTCCTTGTTGGGCACGAACGGACACTTGTCGGCCGTCAGTCGATCCATTTTCGATTTCAGTTCGGCCAGCGACGCGGCGTTAAAACCGCTGCCGACATTGCCGGCGTATTGCAGCTTGCCATCCTTGTCGTAAGTCCCCAGCAGCAGCGAACCGAAGCCGCTGCGCGAGCCTTGCGGATCGGTGTAGCCGCCGATGACGAACTCCTGCCGCTGGCCGCATTTAAGTTTGATCCAGGTGCCGCTGCGGCGCGACGTGTACGGCGCATCGCGCCGCTTGCCGATGATGCCCTCCAGGCCCAAGCTGCAGGCGGCGGCGATCATGTCCTGCGGCGTCGCGTCCAACGTGGCGCTGTAACGCACCGTGTCGGTGGCTTTTTTCTGCATCACTTTTTCAAGTATCGCGCGGCGCTCCTCCAGCGGCATGCCGCGCAGATCGCGGCCGTCATGGAACGGCAGGTCGAAGATGAAGTACACCATTTCGCCGGGATGGTCCTCGTCGAAAGCGTTTTGCAGCAGGCCGAAGTCGGGGCGCCCCTCCTCATCGTGAACGACGATTTCGCCGTCGTACCAGCCCGACGGCAGTTTCATTTTTACGATGGCCGCGTGCAGCGGGCGCATTTTATGCGTCCAGTCGTTGCCGTTGCGGGTGACCAGGCGCACGTCCTTGCCGTCCACGCGCGTCAAAATCCGGTAGCCGTCGAATTTGATTTCAAATAGCCACTCTTCGGGCGACGACGGCGGCGCATCGACCAGCGTCGCCAGTTGCGGGGTCAACTTCTCGGGCAGGTCGGCCTTGGGCGCGGGATCAGCTTTGGGTGCGGCGGCTTTGGACGTGGCGGCTTTGGGTGCTGCGGCTTGGGGTGCTGCGGTTTTGGATGCGGCGACCTTTGAAGCGGCGGTCTTGGAAGCGGCGGGCTTCGGCGAGGTTGTCTTCGTTGTCTTCGTTGCCTTCGCCGTCTTCTCCACTTTCGCCGGCACCGTGCTGGCGGTGCCTGGCAGCGGCAAGGCCTTCACGCTGTCCGGCATCTCGTCGATCACGCTGAATTCCTCGGCCGGACGCGCATAGTCGTCCTTCTCTTTAATCAGCAACCAGGGCTCCTGCTTCTCGCCCTTGCCCTTCATCCGCACCAGCACCCATCTGCCGCGCATCTTGTGGCCGGTCAGCTCGAATTTCAGATTGCCGGCCGCCAGCGCCTTGTGCGGATCGTCGAGCGGCTTCCAGAAGCCCTTGTCCCAGATGATGACCTTACCCGCGCCATACTGCTTCGGCGGTATCGTGCCCTCGAAATCGTTGTATGAAATCGGGTGGTCTTCCACATGCACGGCCATGCGCTTGTCGTGGGTGTCGTAGCTCGGGCCCTTGGGCACGGCCCAGCTCATCATCACGCCATCGAGTTCGAGCCGGAAGTCGTAGTGCAGACGGCTGGCCCAATGCTTTTGAATGACGAACGTCAGCGCTTCGCCGCCCTGCTGGCCGCCTTCGGCCGGCTCGGGCGTGATCTCGAAGTTACGCTTGGCTTTATAGGTTTTTAGTGAGTCGCTCATGACCACAGCGTAGCGCCACGCGCTCGCGCGCACCGTGCGCTGGCGAACATGTAAGCGATTGTAAAGCCCGTCAACGACACCGATCCGGACCGCGTTTTCTGCTCAGTGACACGGGAATTGTCCCGGCCCTAATCAAAACTTGAATGAGGATTTCATCATGAACAAACTTATCGCTACCCTGATCGCCGGCCTGTTTGCAACCGCAGCTTTTGCACAAACTCCTGCCACCACCACGACCACCACTCCAGCAGCTGTCAAGGCAGAAGCTAAAGAAACCAAGGCCGCCGTCAAAGCCGAAGCGAAAGAAACCAAAGCTGAAATCAAGGCCGACGCAAAAACCGCCAAAGTAGAAGCCGACGCGAAAAAAGACGTCGCCCTCGCCCACGCTGAAGAAAAAGCCGACAAGGCCGACGCCCACGCCAAGGCCAACAAGACCAAAGCCAAAGCCCACACCAAGGCCGCCAAGACCGAAGCCACCGACGGCGTAGCCGTTCCAACGCCGGTCGTCGCCAAGTAAGCCGCAACACCGCGGTAAACAAGTCGTAAAAAAAGCGGACCCGATGTGAATCGGGTCCGCTTTTTCATGGGCGACGAGCTACTGCGTTATTGCTGCGCCACCGCCGGCGCGACCGGCGCGTTCGCACCGACGTTTGCGTTCGCGTTCGCGCTTGCGCCGGCTTCGCCCCAACCGCCGCCCAGTGCCCGGATCAACGCCACCGTGGTCACGGCGCGGTTGCCGCGCAACTGCACGGCGGTGCGTTCCACCGCCGCCAGGTTGCGCTGCGCGTCGAGCAGATCGATGTAGCTCGAACGGCCGGCGTCGTACAACTTCTGCGCCAGATCGGCCGAACGGCGTGCCGACACCAGCGCGGCATCCATCTGCGCCGTTTGACCGGCCAGAATACGCAGGCCGGCCAGGTTGTCTTCCACCTCGGCGAAGGCCACCAGTACGCTCTGGCGATAGGTGCCGACCGATTCTTCCAGCGCCGCCTCGCTGCGGGCGATGTTGTTCTTGTTGCGGCCACCGTCGATGATCGGCAGCGACATCAAGGCGCCCAGCAACCACGAACGGCTGCTCCACTTGAACACTTCGGCCACGGTGTCGGCCGACGAGCCGCCCCCGCTCGCGTTCAGCGTCAGCGCCGGGAACATGGCGGAACGGGCCACGCCGATACGGGCGTTGGACGCTTCCATCGTCCGCTGTGCGGCGGCGATGTCGGGACGGCGTTCCAGCAGCGACGACGGCAAGCCCGCCGGAATCACCGGCAACAGCGCCGTGTCGAGCAGCGGGCTGACGCCGGCCGTGTAGCTGGCCGCCGGTTTGCCCAACAAGACGGCCAGCGCGTGCTCGGTCGTCACGCGTTGACGTTGCAAGCCGATGAATTCCGAGCGCGTCGTCGCCAGTTCGGTCTTGGCGCGCGACAGGTCGAATTCGCCGATGTCGCCCAGGTCGAAGCGACGCTGGTTGATTTTCACGTCCTCTTCACGCGTTTGCACCGTGCGCTTGAGCGTTTCCAGTTCGGCGTCGGTGGCGCGCAGACGCAGATAGGTCTGCGCCACGTCGGCCTGCACCGACAGCAGCACCGAGCGGTAGGTCGCCTCGATCGAGGCGGCGTCGCTGCGGGCGGCGCTGACGTTCGACGATACGCGGCCGAACA
>DASVTJ010000131.1:0-2029 GCA_036387635.1 Duganella sp. | reverse complement strand
CCTGAAAATCTCGCCGGTGGAGCAGGTCGCCTTCCTGCGCAAGGTGGTGCGGCGCGAACTGCCGCTGTCGGCTGCGGCCTATGACATGACGTCGAGCATCATGGCGCCGGTCACGCTGGCCAACGGCTGGACGGTGCAGGGAAAAACCGGCACCGCCTCGCCGGTGCTGGCCGACGGCAGCGACGACGCGACGCGCCATATCGGCTGGTATGTCGGCTGGGCCAGCAAAGGCGGGCGCACCGTCGTGTTCGCGCATCTGGCGCTGGACCGCAAGCAGCAAGACGCCCCCGGCGGCAGCCGCGCCCGCGCCGCCGTGTTGCGCGACCTGCCAGCGCGACTGGACAAACTTTAACCACTGAAGGGATGACGATGCTGTTTGTGAAACGAAGGGTTATGTCCACCGCGCTGGCCACCAGCCTGCCGGCGCTGCTGACTTTGCTGATGACGCCGGCCCTGGCCGAAGACTGGAACGATCCGCAGGAGCCGTTCGCCGTGTTCGGCAACACGTATTACGTCGGCACGCGTGGTTTGAGCTCGGTGCTGATCACGTCGCCGCAGGGCCACATCCTGATCGACGGCGGCAGCCCGGAATCTGCGCCGATGATCGCGCAGCATATCCGGCAGCTCGGCTTCAAGCTCGAAGACATCAAGCTGATCCTCAATTCGCACGACCACTTCGACCACGCCGGCGGCGTCGCCGCCTTGCAGCGGCTGTCGGGCGCCGCCGTGCTGGCCAGCGTGCAGGGCGAGAAGGTGCTGCGCAGCGGCAAGCCCAGCAAGGGCGATCCGCAGTATGGCGACCTGTCGTCGATGACGCCGGTGGTCAACACACGCGCCGTCGCCGACGGCGAGGTGGTCAAGCTGGGGCCGCTCGCGGTGACGGCGCGCTATACGCCTGGCCACACGCAGGGAGGCGTCAGCTGGACCTGGCGCTCGAGCGAGAACGGCAAAAGCGCCGCCATGGTCTATGCCGACAGCCTGAACGCGTTCGCCCACAAGCCGTTTCGCTACAGCGGCTCCAAAACCTATCCCACCGCGCTGGCCGATCTCAGGAAATCGATCACCACGGTGGCGTCGCTCGATTGCGACATCCTGATTTCGGCGCACCCCGGCGCGTCCGCGCTGTGGGAGCGTCTGGTCAAGCAATCGGCAACGGGCAACGCAGCATTTATCAACCGGCAGGCATGCCGCGATTACGCGGCCGCGGGTACTAAACGACTGAACGAAACGCTGGCGGAGGAGGCCGCCGGAAAATAGCGTTGGTAGGCGTTGGATGGGGCGAATTGATAATCATTCTCATTATCTAGTAAAATGACGGCATCCTTTCAATTTGATGCCTTCTCCTTCATTCATGTCCCAACTCCGTCCGCAGTTCCGTCTGATTCCGCGTTTGCTCCCGCTGCACCTGGCGTTGTGCGCCGCTTTTCCCTGCGCCGCGCAGGCCCAGGACACCGATGAAAAAATCCTGCAAACCGTTAAAGTGACGGCCGCGCGGGCCAACGGTTTCGTGCCGACGACGGTGGAAGCGGGCAGCTTCCGTGGCGCCGACATCATGGAGGTGCCGTCCACCGTCAACGTCATCACGCGCGAGGTGCTGGAGTTGCAGGCGGCCGGCGGCTTGTACGACGCGGTGCGCAACACGGCCGGCGTCACGCGCCAGCAAAACGGCGGCGAGACCTGGGATCAACTGGTCATTCGCGGCATCGCGGTGGAAAACCGTACCAACTATCGCCTCAACGGTTCGCTGCCGATCATGAATTTCGGCCAGGTGCCGATGGAGGACAAGGAGCGTGTCGAAGTATTGAAGGGCGCCACCGCGCTGTACTACGGCTTCACGTCGCCGGCCGGCGTGGTCAACTTCGTTACCAAGCGCGCCGGCGCCACGCCTGTGACCACCGTTGGCATGACGGTCGACCAGAACGGCAGCGCCGTCGCCACCGCCGACGTGGCGCGCCGCTTCGGCGAACAGCGGCAGGTCGGCGTGCGGATCAACGCCGCCGGCGGCACGCTGGCCAGCTATCTGGACGAC
>DASVTJ010000130.1:0-11923 GCA_036387635.1 Duganella sp. | reverse complement strand
GATCCTCGGCGCGGCCGACCCGTCCGACATCTTCATCCCATGCATGATCGCCACCTATGTCGCCACCGTCACCGGCCTGATCGCCGTGGCGATCCGCCAGCGCATCAACCTGTTCGACCGGGTCGTCTTGAGCTGGCTCGGTTGCAGCACCGCCGCCATCGCCGGCCTGATCTGGTATTTCACCCAAGTGCTGACGCGGCCCGAGATCGAACTGTTCTCCAAGGTCTTCAGCAACCTGGTGTTGATCGGCGTGATCGGCGGCTTCATCATCGGCGCACTGTGGAAAAAAGTGAACGTCTACGAAGCTTTCATCGAAGGCGCCAAGGGCGGCATCCAGACCTCGCTGACGGTCATCCCGTATCTGGTCGGGATGCTGGTGGCCATCAGCGTGATCCGCAACGCCGGCCTGTTCGGCTTTGTCGTCGAAGGCTTCAGCTGGCTGTTCGGCGCGCTCGGCTTCAACACCGACTTCGTGCCGGCGCTGCCGACCGCGCTGATGAAGCCGCTCAGCGGCAGCGGCTCCAAGGCCATGATGATCGACGCCATGCAAACCTACGGCGTCGACTCGTTCGTCGGCCGCCTCGCCTGCGTGTTCCAGGGCTCGGCCGACACCACCTTCTACATCGTCGCGCTGTACTTCGGCTCGGTCGGCATCCGCAAAACGCGCTACGCCATCTCGTGCGGCCTCATCGCCGACTTCGCCGGCGTCATCGCCGCCATCGCGGTCGCTTACGTCTTCTTCCATTGAACAGGTTTGTCATGACAGGTCGTCCGATTTTCGCCAATATGATCCCTCGGCTGTTGGCCACGGCGGCTGCGGCGCTGCTGGCAGCCGGCGGCGTCCACGCGGCCGACCTGCCAGAGCCGGTCGTGCGGCTGATGCAGTCGTCCAAGATTCCGCTGGAAGCGGCCGGTGTCGTCGTCCTGCGCGGCGATACCACGCTGATTTCCCACAACGCCCGGCAAAGCATGCATCCGGCCTCGACGATGAAGCTGTTCACCGGGCTGGCGGCGCTGGAGCGGCTGGGGCCGGTGTTTCGCGGCCGCACGGAATTGCTGAGCAGCGCCCCCATCGTCAACGGCGTGCTGCAAGGCGACCTGATCCTGCGCGGCGGCGCCGACGCCGATTTCAACGAGGACGTGCTCGGCCATATGCTGCGGGCGCTGCGCAACCAGGGCATCAAGAGCATCAAAGGCGATATCGTGCTGGACCGGCAACTGTTCCAGCCGGCGCGGCCCGATCTCGGGCAACCGCCGTTCGACGAGTATCCGTGGGCCTATTACAACGTCGTGCCCGACGCGCTGCTGGTCAACACCAACTTGCTCAAGGTGGAGATGCGCTCGGTCGGCGGAAAGCTGTCGCTGGCGATGATGCCGGAGATGGACAACGTCAGCGTGCGCTCGGAAATGACGATGAGCGACGCCGCCTGCCCGGCCTGGGAGAACGGCTGGCGCAGCCCCGACTTCACGCGTAACGGCGACAAGCTCGAAGTCGTGTTGCACGGCAGCTTCCCGAGGGACTGCGCCAAATCGATCAGCGTCAACGTGCTCGACCCGCACGACTATCTGGCGCGGCTGGTGCGCACCACCTGGCAAAAGCTGGGCGGCACGCTGAAGGGCGAGATCCGCGAAGCGGCCGCCCCGACCGCGCCGTCGCCCGCGTCTGGCTCGGACCCGGCCCCGGCGCCGGCAGTTAACGCCGACACCGACGCCACCACCGCCACGACGGCACCGACCACGCCGCTGGCGCCCGGAGCGACGCCGGCCACGACCCCGGTGCTGCGCCTGCTGGCCGAGCACGTTTCGCGCTCGCTGCCCGAAGTCCTGCGCGACACCAATAAAAATTCCGACAACACGCTGGCCCGCACCATCTTCCTGAGCCTGGGCAGCCTGGAGGCGGACCCGGCGCTGGGCAGCCGGCCGCTGCCGCCAGACGGCCTGCAAGCGACCACGGCCGCGCGCGCCGAAGCGGCGATCCGACTATGGCTGCAACAGCACGCCATCGACGCCAACGGCCTGGTCATCGACAACGGCTCCGGCTTGTCGCGCACCGCGCGCGCCACGCCGGCGCAAGTGGCGGGCGTGCTGCAAGCCGGGCTGCGCAGCCTGTGGATGCCAGAGTTCCTGGCAAGCCTGCCGATCGCGGCGACCGACGGCACCATGCGCCGCCGCCTCAAGGACAGCCCGGCCGCCATGCGCGCGCGCATCAAGACCGGCACCCTGAAGGGCGTGATCGCCATCGCCGGCTACGTGCAGGACGCCAACAACCAGCCCGTCATCGTGGTCGCCATGCTCAACGACGAGCACGTCGCCAACGGCGCCGGCCGCGCCGTTCTCGACGCGCTGATCGACTGGGTTGCGCGCTCCGGCGCGGATGCCGGGACCGGCTTGGGAATTGGAAATGGCAGCGGCGCCGGCAACGACATCAGCGCCGGCACTGGTAATAACAATGGCACCGGCGCCAACACCGGCGCCGGCTACGTGCCCAGCGCGCCTTCCGCCACCAAGTAATCGATCAGCACCCGCACCTTTAGCGCCAGGTGCGGGCCAGGCATGTAGACCGCGTGCACGTTGCCGGCGTACGGCTCCTCGAACGTCCAGTCCGCCAACACCGGCACCACGCGCCCCTGCTCCAGCGCCGCCCGCGCGGTGAAATCCGGCACCAGTCCGATGCCGCCATCGGCCTCGACAACAGCCATCAGCGCCGCGCTGTTATTAATCGTCAGCCGCGACGGCACGCGGAGGCTGACCGTTTCCGGCGCCTCTGCGTCTGCGTCTGCGTCTGCGTCTGCGTCTGCGTCTGCGTCTGCGGAAATGATTGCCTTCGCTTTAGACTTTGCGGTTGCGCTCGCGCTTGCCGCAGTCGGCGCGGCCACCTTCGCCGCCCCTGCGCGCCGCATCGTCCACGCCGCGCCAAAGCGCGCATAGCCGAGATAATTGCAACGATGCTCGAGCAACGCCTGCGGCGAGGCCGGCACGCCATGCGCCGCCAGATAGCTCGGCGATGCCACCAGCACATAACGCATCGGCCCCAGCGGCCGCGCCGCCAGCCCCGGCGCCAGGTCGGCCGAAATGCGGATCGCCAAGTCGACGCCCTCCTCGATCAAATCGACATTGCGGTCCACCAGCGACAAGCGCACATCGACCTCCGGATAGCGGTCCAGAAACGCCGGCAACAACGGCGCCAGCCACAGCTGCCCCAGCACCACCGGCGCACTGATGCGCACAACGCCATTGGGCCGCGCGCTATAACTACCGGCCAGCGCGTGGATCTCGCGCGCCGTGTTCAGCATGCGCACGCAGGCCACATGCACCTGCTCGCCCAGTTCGGTCAACGACACCGACCGCGTGGTCCGCTGCAACAGCCGCCCGCCCATATACGTTTCCAAGCGCGACACATGACGGCTGACGGCAGATGTCGTCAGGCTCAGCTGCCGGGCGGCGGCCGAAAAGCCGCCGCTATCGACCACCTGGGCAAAGATCGCCATCTCTTTCAGCATTTCCATTTCGCCACCCCACCGTTGCACGTGCATCAATAATGCTTTGCATTTTAAGCCGATTGTGTATTTTTTACGCAGTCGCCATACTGATAGCAACCAATCGACAAGGAGTCATCATGAAACAACGCACATTAGGCAGCCAGGGATTGACGGTATCGGCGCAGGGTCTGGGCTGCATGGGCATGAGCAACACCTACGGACCGGCGGACGAAGCCGAATCGATCGCCACCTTGCACCGCGCGATCGAGCTGGGCGTCAACTTCTTCGACACCGCCGAACAATACGGCCCCTACGACAACGAAGCGCTGCTCGGCCGCGCCTTCCAGGGCCGCCGCAGCGAAGTGATCCTGGCCACCAAATTCGGCTTCGACATCCGCGACGGCAAGACCGTCGGCGTCACCAGCGACCCGGCAGGCATCCGCGACAAAGTCGAAGGCTCGCTACGCCGCCTGAACACCGACTATATCGACCTGCTCTACCAGCACCGCATCGATCCGCTGGTGCCGGTGGAAGACGTGGTTGGCGTGATGGCCGATCTGGTAAAAGAAGGCAAGGTGCGCTACATCGGCCTGTCGGAAGCGGGCGTGGCCAACATCCGCCGCGCGCACGCGGTCCATCCGCTGAGCGCGGTGCAAAGCGAGTACTCGCTGTGGGAGCGCAACCTGGAAGCGGACGTGCTGCCGGCGCTGCGCGAACTGGGCATCGGGCTGGTGGCGTTCAGCCCGCTGGGACGCGGCTTTCTGGCCGGCAGCGCCAAGCGCGCGGAAGAATATCCGCCGAGCGACTTCCGCCATCTCGATCCGCGCCTGCAAGCCGGCAATTTCGACACCAACATGCGGGCCGCCGCCATCGTGCGCGACATTGCGGAAGCACGCGGCGTCACGCCCGGCCAGATCGCGCTGGCATGGGCGCTGCACAAGGGCGACGACATCGTCACGATCCCCGGCACCCGCCGCCGCACGAATCTGGAGCAGAACGCCGCCGCCACCGGCATCGCGCTCGACGCCGACGAAATGGCCATCCTTGACAACGCGCTCAAGCAAGTTGCCGGTCCGCGTTACAGCGAGGAACGCATGGCGATGGTGGACCGCTAACCGGTGGCACTGTAGCTTTTCACAACACGCGCACATAGTCGCGCCGCACCACCAGCCGGTCGCCGCAGTCGAAGTGCCACCACTCACTGTTGATGCCGTGGAAACCGGCGTGCAGCATGGCGTCGCGCAGCCACCGGCGGTTGTCCACCTGCTGCGCGCTCAGTTCGCCACGCGCCAACAGCGCCTGCTCCAGCGCTGGATGCGACCGCTCCGTCAAGTCGTCGAATCTTGTGCCCATATCCAGCTCGCGGCCTTGTGCGTCCAGCAAGGTGACATCAAGCGCCATGCCGAAAGAATGGATCGAGCCGCGCGCCGGCTCGGCGATATAGCTGAGCAAATCGGTGCCTTGCAGCGCCAGCCATAGTTGCTCCTGCACCCGCTGCGGACGCAAGGCGTCCAGCACCAGCAGCGTGACGCCGGGACGTTGCCCAGCCAGCCAAGCGACCGCCCGCTCCAGCGCGGCCGCCGCATCGTTGTGCAGAAAGCCGCAATCGAGCGGCGAATACAGATCCCGGCCGACAAAGTTATCCGCCGTGGCATAGCGCAGATCGATGGCTATGCCGGCAATACTTTGAAGGCTGCGGAAATCGCGGTGGCCGGCAATCGTTTCACAATAAATGGGAGACGTCATGCCGGCACCTGAAGGTTATTCGGACTCGACGGGCTCGGTGGCGGGAACCACCGGCTGTGGCGTCACGGCCGGTTGCTGCGCCGGGGGCATCTGCTGGGGGATAACGACAGGCTGCTGTGTCGCCGGTGCTGGCTGCGGTGCAACGGCTGGCTGCGGTGTCGCCGGGACCGGCTGCGGACTGACACCAGGCTGGGACGTCGCGGAAGCCGGCGGCAGCGGTGAAGGCGTCAACGTCAGCGGCGTGCCCGGCGCCGGCGTCACGATCACCGGCGCGGCCGCAGCCGGCGCCACCGTTGCCGGAGCGGTGGCCGGACGCGCAACCGGCGACGGCACGCGTGCCGCGCCCGTCGCCGGCAACGCCGGCAGTGGGCTGGTCAACACGTCCAGAATCGCCGCCGTCTCCGCGTCCGGTACGCCGTCGAAGCGCGCCTGCCGGTACTTCGACTGGAACACCGTCAACACATTGCGCGTGGCCTGGTCAAACTGTCCGGTCTGCGGCACCGCGTAGCCATGCTGCGCGAGCTTCAGCTGGAACCACAGCACGTCCGGCAACTGCTGCTGATAGCCAACCAGGCGCCCAGCCACGCGGCTCGGCTCCGGCCACGTGACCAGGCCGGCGTCGGCCAGCTGCTTCCACGGGAACATCGGCCCCGGGTCCTGTTTGCGCTGCGGCGCGATATCGTTGTGGCCAAGAATATTCTCCGGCTTGATGTCGTGGCGCTTGACGATATCCTTGAGCAGCAAAATCAGCTGGTCGATCTGCGCCTGCTTGAACGGATACCAGACGCGTCCCTGCGGCGTGTCGGTAAAGCCCGGATTGACGATCTCGATGCCGATCGACGCCGAGTTGAGCTGGCTGTAAATCTTCCAGTTGCTAATACCGGCATGGTTCGATTGCCGCGCCTCGTCGACCAGCGCGTAGAAGAATGGCTGCTCGGTATCGGTCAGCAAATAATGCGCGCTGACTTCTTGCTGCGTGAGGATCTTGATCGAGCGCGGCAGGTCAGACACCGTGTAATGAAGAATCACATACTTGACCCGGTCGCTCTGCCCGCGCGCCGTCAGGCTGCGGTCGATGCGCGGCCCGGTCGGCGGCGGCACGGTGGCGCAACCGGCCAGCAGGGCCATGATGGTGGACAGGGCGGCAAATGGAACGATCTTCATGGGCAATCTCGGCAGCGGGTCGATACGATGAGCAAACAATTACGATGAGTGTAGAGCAATACGCGCGGCCGCGTGGTGCGCTTGCGTCGTGCGCTGCGCCAGCGGAGCTCCGTCCGGCAGCGCCGCGCGCATCGCCTGCGCGATCAGCGGATGCAAACCGGCGGCGCGCCCGGCCAGCACGATAGGACGCGGGCCGAAGCGGCGCACCAGCGCCAGCGCGATGCGCGCCAGTTCGCGGCCGGCCTCTTCCAGAATGCCGCGCGCGACCGGATCGGCGTCGGCGCTGGCGGCGACGGCCAGCGCCAGCCGCCCGATCGCGCCCCGCTCCTGGCCGTAGACGAACTGGCGCGACAAGGCCCAGTCGCTGCCGCCGACATGGTCGAACACGGCGCACGCCATCGGCGATTGTTGCCAGGCGCCGGGCGCCTCGTCCTCGCGCCGCCAGATGTGGCGCATCGCTTCGCGCGCGATCCAGAAGCCGCCGCCGCCGTCGTCCAGCGTCACGCCGCGTCCGCCGGCCCGGTGGAATTGGCCGTCGGCGTCGATCCAGGCGGCGATCGAGCCGGTGCCGGCGTACACCAGATAGCCTTCGCCGGGCGCGAAACTGTCCAGATAAGCGATCTCGATGTCGTTGCGCACGCTCACGGCGGCCGGCGCGATATGGAGCAGCTCGGCCAGCCATTGCGCCGGCAGCGCGGCCGCGCCGTCGAAGCCGGTCAAGCCGGCGCACGCGCGCACCGGTTGCCCGGCGGCCAGCACCTCGGCCGCCAGCGTGGCGAAGACGCCGCGCACCGCATCACGGCCGGCGTCGCTGTTCATTAACAATGCCGACATGCCGCCGACACCGCCCTCGGCGACGATCACACCGGCCGCGTCGGCCAGCGCCCAGCGGGTTTGCGTGCCGCCCGCGTCGATGCCCAGACCAAGCTCAAGCTCAAGCTCAAGGGCGGCGGGCGCCATCGTCAGGCCCGCTTATAGACGTTGACGCGCGCGCTTTCATTGCCCAGCCGATCCACCGCGCTGACCACCACCATCTGCGGCGGCGACCCGCTGGCGTCGTCGGGCAGCACCAGCACCGGCCGCGAGGCGGGCGCCACGGCAAAGCGCCATTCGGCGCCGTAGCGGGTCCAGATCGCGAAATGCGACACCGGCTTGCCGCCGCCGGACTCCAGCCGCAGGCCGACGCCCATCGTCTCGCGCCGCGCCACCACCTTCGGCGCGGCCGGCAAGTCGGCGCCCAGCCATGGCGAGGCCGGCGACAGCGCCGCCGTCTGATAAGCCTGCGCCTTGAGCTGGTCGGAGACGCCCTTGCGGTTCTCCATCAGCGCGGCGATGGAAAAGTGCACATGTCCGCCGGCGCCGGGACGGCTGCGGGTGACGCCGATCTGCTTGACGATCTCCGCCGGCGTGAACGTCTTGGCGGTGTTGTCGATGCGGCTGGTGTACAGCCCCGGCCAGACGTGGCGCGCGCGCGTGTTTTGCGCCAGCCAGTAGTCGAGCAGCACATCGAACGCCTGCGGCGCCTGCGCCACCGGCCAGTACAGCTGCGGCGCCAGATAGTCGAGCCAGCCGTTGTTGAGCCACAGTTCGGCGTCCGCGTACAGCTTGTCGTACTGGCTGAAGCCGACGATGCCGGTCGGACGACGATCCGGCCGGCCGATGCCGAACGGACTGATGCCGAAGCGCACCCAGCTCTTTTCCTTGTGGATGCCGATGTACAAGGCCTGGATCAGCGAGTTGACGTTCTGGCGTCGCCAGTGCGGCCGGTCCAGCGTGCCGCCGCCGAGCAAATAGCGCTGCCACGACGGCTGGTCCGGAAATTCCAGTTCCTGCTTGCCGCCCGCGCCCCCCAAGCCGCCATCGAGCGCCATGCCCTCGGCGCCGGCGGCGTTGGGCGTATCGATCGGATACGGATAGAAATAATCGTCGATGTGCACGCCATCGATATCGTAGCGGCGCACCACGTCGAGGATGACGTCGAGCGTGCGCTGCGACGCCGCCGATTCGCCCGGGTCCATCCACAGGTAGCGGCCGTAGGTCTTGACGGCCTCGGGATTGGTGTTGGCGATATGGTTGCGCACCAGAGGCGACTTGGCCGTGGCGTGGCGCGCGCGGTACGGGTTGAACCACGCGTGCAGTTCCAGCCCGCGCGCATGGGCCTGGTCGATCCAGAATTGCAGCGGGTCGTAACCGTTCTTCGGCGGGCGGCCCTGCTGGCCGTTCAGAAACTCCGACCACGGTTCCAGCTCGGACGGATAAATCGCGTCCGCGCTCGGACGCACCTGCAACACGATCGCGTTCAGGTTCAGCGCCTTGCAGCGCTCCAGGATGGCGACGGCCTCGGCCTGCTGCTTTTCGGGGCTCAGGTTGCTGCGGCTGGGCCAGTCGATATTGGCCACCGTCGACACCCAGGCGGCGCGAAACTCGCGCGGCGCCGGCGGCGGCACGTTCGGATTGAACGGCGCCACCGGTGGCGGCCCGATCATGCCCGGCCGTGCCGGCGCGCCGGGATTGCCATTCAGGACCGGCACCGTTGGCGTGCTTGAACAACCTTCCAGCAGGGCCGCCATCACGCCGGCCATGCCGGCGGTCAAGGTCAGCCGTTTCTTTGCATTAAAAGCCAAAACCATTCCCCGATTCAATTGAGCACCGTATTGTAATGCGGTGCCCACTTATTTTTTACCGCTATTTCTTACCGAATTCAGAAGGGATGGCCACCCGTGCCGTCATGAAAAACGCCGGCAACGTCGAAATACATGCCCAGATGAAAAAGTTTTGATAGCCGAGATGGTCCTGTATCCACCCGCTGACCATTCCCGGCAGCATCATTCCAAGCGCCATGAAACCAGTGCAGATCGCGTAGTGGGCGGTCTTGTGCGCGCCGTCGGCCACCAAGATCATGTACAGCATGAAGGCGGCGAAACCGAAGCCGTAGCCGAACTGTTCGATCGCCAGGCAGGCCGAGATCAGCACGGTGCTGGTCGGCAGCGCCGTTGCCAGATACACAAACACCAGGTCCGGCACGTGCATGATGAACACCATCGGCCACAGCGCGCGCTTGAGGCCGAAGCGTGAAATGACCACGCCACCGGCCAGCCCGCCCAGCACCAGCGCGCACACGCCGATGGTGCCGTAGACCAGACCGAATTCCGACGTGCTCAGGCCCAGGCCGCCTTGGTCGCGCGGATCGAGCAGGAATGGCGCCGCCATTTTCAGCAACTGCGCCTCGCCCAGCCGGTACAGCAGCAGGAAGCCGAGAATGGAGCCGATGCCCGGTTTGCGGAAAAAGCTGCGGAAAGTATCGATGAAATCGGTCCACAGCGCGCCGCCGCCCGCGTACACGCGGTCGCTGTCCGGGCGCGGCAACATCAGTTGATGGTACCCGCACAGCAACAAAAACAGCGCCGACATCACGCCGAACACCACCGACCAGGCCCATGCGGGGTCGCCGCTGGACTTGATCAGCTCGCCGGCCATGTAGACGATGCCGCCTTGTCCGGCGATCATCGCCAGCTTGTAGAAGGCGCTGCGCACGCCGACGAACGCGGCCTGCTGCCCCTGCGTGGGCAAGCCCAGCATGTAGTAGCCGTCGGAGGCGATATCGTGCGTGGCCGAGCTGAACGCCATTAGCCACAGCACGGCCAGGCTCATCGCGAAGAACTGCGGCAGGTGCAGGGTGAGCGCCACCGTCGCCAGCGACGCCCCGGTCAGCAGTTGCAGCAGCACGATCCAGCGCCGCTTGGTGCCGATCAGCTCCACCAGCGGCGACCACAGCGGCTTGATCACCCACGGCAGATATAGCCACGCCGTATAAAAGGCCAGGTCGGTGTTGGAAATGCCGAGGTTCTTGTACATCACCGTCGACAACATCATCACCGCGACGTAGGGCACGGCTTGGCTAAATGAAATGCTGGGGACCCAGGTCCAGGGATTGCGTTGCTGGGCTGACTTCATACATCCTTTCGTTGGCGGCGGCCGCTGCTGTTATGCTCACGGCAGTTACCATACGCACACAACGAACAGAACGCAACCGAACTCCGCCAAATCCCTGTACCTGCTGACTTTTCTCTTACGTCGCGCGCCGCATCTCGGCGACGAAGTCGTAATGATCGCTATGGCAGTACGAATGGGTCAACTCCATCGCCTCGCCCGATTCCAGATAGGCGATACGCGTGATGTACAGCACCGCCTGGCCCTCGGGCACTCCCAGCTGGCGCGCCAGGTCGGCTGACGCGTTCATCGCGCGGATGTGCTGCAACGCCCGCACCGGCGAGCGGCCGATGCTGTCGAGATATTGGTACAGCGACGCGCCGACTGCGTCCGGGTCGTTGAGCACGGTCTGCGGCAGCACGCTGACCTCGTACGCCATGACGACATCGTCGGCCAGGCGCAGCCGTTCGAGCCGCGCGACCTTCGAATACGGCGACAGGCCCAGGCTCAGCTGCTCCTCGGGCGTGGGCGTCACGATCGCCCGCTTGAGCCAGCGCGAACCCGGCACGTGGCCGCGCTGCTGCAACTGCTCGGAAAAACTGGTCAGGTTCGACAGCGGCTGCTCGATGCGCGGCGCGATGTAATTGCCCGAGCCGCGCCGGCGCACCACCAGGCCCTGGTCGACCAGCTGGTCGATCGCCTTACGCGCCGTTACCCGCGACACGTTGAGCAACTCCGACAGCGCCCGCTCGGACGGCAGCGCCTGGTCGACCTGATAGCGGCCGTTGTGCACATCGTCGCTCAGTTTCCGGGCAATCTGCATGTACAGCGGCGAACTGTCGTTGGCGTCCGCCTTGAATTCAAAACCACTCTGGCTCATTTGTTTCTCCTAACACCCCTAGTGTAATAGCGTTAGGGGAAACACGTGCACCTTCAGGGTGCGAAAACAGCGTGTTTAGTGCGTGCCGCGCCACTTTGGGCGCTGCGCAAGCCGGCCATTTGGCGGATAATGCTGACTTGTCACACCAGCCCGTTCCCGCACCCATGTCCAAGAAGTCCGCCGCGCCCGCCGGCTGCCCTTGCGGTGGCCCGACACTAGCCAACTGCTGCGGCCCCTATATCGATGGCGCCGCCATCCCCCCAACCGCCGAAACGCTGATGCGTTCGCGCTATACCGCCTATGGCCTGCGCAACGAACCCTACCTGCTGGCCACCTGGCACGCCAGCACCCGTCCGACCGAGCCGCTGATGGGCGACGACGAAAAAGTGCAATGGCTGGGACTTGAGGTAAAATCCGCTTTACGTTTACGTCAACGTAAAGTAAGCGTGACCGACACGGTGGATAATTCGCCAGCCGGCGTCGCCGACCGCGACACGGTCGAGTTCGTCGCCCGCTTCAAGGTGGACGGCCGGGCCCAGCGCCTGCATGAGATCAGCAACTTCGTGCGCGAGCCGGCCGAGGACGGCCCGCGCTGGTTTTACGTTGACGGTAGTTTTCCAGAATAGACAACACGACGCGTGAGAGACCACGCGCACAAAGGAAAAACCATGCCGCAGATCGAAAGCAAGCTCAATCCCCGCAGCGACGACTTCAAAGCCAACGC
>DASVTJ010000129.1:0-2459 GCA_036387635.1 Duganella sp. | reverse complement strand
GTGCGTTTCGCAAATTCTGCAATCAATTCGCCTTTTTTCATTACTACCTCCTTGGTTATTAGAGCGCGCAGATTAGCATAAATATTGTCAAATGTAATGGTTTCTCTACGAAGTAGGCCTTACAGTAGTTGCCGTGCCACGCGGCGCGGCCGGAAAACCCTTGTGTTTAAAGGGCTTACGCGATCCTGACGGCGGCGCACCGTATGAAAAAAGGTTTATGATGGTGCGACTAAGGAAGCGAACATGAGCTTTTCAGACGAGACACTGATTGCCTACGCCGCCGGCGAACTGGACGGCGCGACCCGTCGCGCGGTCGACGAGGCGATGCGCCGCGACGGCAATATCGCCCGCCGCCTCGCCCGCTTGCGGGCCGCGCGCGAAGACCGATTGCGCGCGCCGCACGACGACATCTTCTCCGACGAGCCGGCGGCGGCGTTGCCGATGCGCCCGCGCCAGACCAAGGTGGTGCATCTGGCCGCCGTGCGCGCGCAGCGCGTCGCCACGCAGCAGGCCGCGCGCAAGGCCGTCAAGCCGCGTCTGGGCTGGCGCGAATGGGGCGCGTTGACGGCGGTGCTGCTGCTGGGCGTGGTGGCCGGCAAGTTCGGGCTGGCGCAATGGCAGCCTGCGTGGCTGAGCGATCCGGTCAAGGCGCCGACCACGGTGGTCAGCCGCAACGGCATGCTGGTGGCGCAGGGCAAGCTCGATGTCGTGTTGAGCCAGCACATGGGCGGCGCGGCGCAATCCGAAGGCGACGTGCGCGTGGGCCTGAGTTTCCTGTCGAACGAGGGCGGCTATTGCCGTAGTTTTACGTTGGTGGGATTGAGCCAGGATCTGGTGGGCATCGCGTGCCGCGTGAATGCCGAGTGGCGGATACCGGTGCTGGTGCAGAATACGCGGCCGTCGCCACGGATGGCGGGTACGCAGATGCCGACGGCGGTGCTGGAGGCGATCGACCAGCGCATCGTCGGCGGCATGCTCGACACGCGCGCCGAGCTGGAAGCGCTGCGGCGCAACTGGCAGCGCTAGCGGCGGTTCGCGGGGAACCGCCGCTGTTAAAACAAAGACAGCAAACCAGCGTTTAAACGCCCAGCAGTTCGACGTCGAAAATCAGCGTGGCGTTCGGCGGGATGACGCCGCCGGCGCCGCGCGAGCCGTAGCCCAACTCGGCTGGAATGATCAGCTGGCGGGCGCCCCCGATCTTCATGCCTTGCACGCCTTCGTCCCAGCCGCGGATGACCATGCCGGCGCCCAGCGCGAATTCGAACGGGTCGTTGCGGTCTTTGCTCGAATCGAACTTGGCGCCCTTGGTGCCGTCGTCGTTGCGCAGCCAGCCGGTGTAATGCACGGTGACGTTGTTGCCGGCCTGGGCTTCAGCGCCCTCGCCAACGGTTTGATCGATGTACTGCAGGCCGGATTCGGTGGTGATGGTGGACATGTCGTTCTTTCTATAGTGGTTAAGCACAGCCGGCAATTGTAGCAGGGGCTGTGGTTAAGCCGCCGCGCTTCATTACCAATAGGAATAATTGTCGGCAATTTTCTTGTGACGGCCCGGTTTGCACGTAAAATAAACGTTTTGCCTCTACAAGCGATTTCTTCATGCTCCGCAGTGTCCGCCGTCTGGTTTTCTCCTGTGTCTGCGCCGCGACTGCCATCGGCAGCGCCCAGGCCAATGTCGTCGTTGTGCTCAATTCGCGTGACGCCACCGTGCAGTTGCTGGACCAGAGCAGCTACAAGGAGCTGTCCACCTTCCCGGTCGGCAAGGAGCCGCACCACCTGATGGCCACGCCGGACAACAAGTCGCTGATCGTCGCCAGCTCCGTCGGCAACGAACTGATCTTCCTCGATCCGAAAAGCGGCCAGATCCAGCGCACCGTCAAGGATATCCTCGACCCGTACCAGATCGGCTTTTCGCCGGACCAGAAGTGGTTCGTGTCGGCCTCGCTGCGGCTGGACCGCGTCGACCTGTACCGCTACGACGGCGCCAACATGACCTTGACCAAACGCATCCCGCTGGCCAAGCTGCCGAGCCACATGGCCTTCAACGCCGCCAGCAACATGGTCTTCATCACGCAGCAGGGCAGCGACCAGGTCAGCGCGATCGACCTGGTCACGCAGACCGTCAAGTGGACGCTGCCGGTCGGTAAGCTGCCGGCCGGTATCGCCATGACGCCGGACGACAAGTATCTGCTGGTGGGCATCATGGGCAGCGATTACGTCGAAGTGATCGACTGGAAGGCGCAAAAGACCGTCAAGCGCATCAAGACCGGGCAGGGCGCGCACAACTTCCGCTCGGCCGGCGATGGCCGCTATACCTACGTGTCGAACCGCGTGTCCAATTCGATCAACATCATTGATCAGAAGACATTGGAAAACGTCGGCCAGATCAACGTGCCCGGCGGCCCGGATTGCATGGAAGTGACCGCCGACGGCAAGACCATGTGGGTCACGCTGCGCTGGAT
>DASVTJ010000128.1:0-2040 GCA_036387635.1 Duganella sp. | reverse complement strand
CAGGTCGGCGCGCGCGCGCGAGGTGCCGGCCAGATACGATCCGGCGATGACACCGAGCGCGCACAGCAGGGCGAACAGAAGCAGCAAAGTTTTTTTGGCGCGCATAGTCGGATTCTACTGTAAGCGCGAACGGCGGTCGGCGAAGCGATCACGTAGGGCGGATTACGGCCTACCGCCTGATCCGACCTGCGCGATCAACGCCTATCAACCGCCGCCATTACCGCTAATCGACCGCCGCCAGCCGGATCTCGTCGTTGTGGTGGCGCTGCTGCTCTTCCATCACCAGCTGGCCCAGCTCGCGTTTCAGCGCATTGAACTCGGCGGCGGCCGGGTCGCGCAGGCGCGGCAGGTCGACCATGATGTCGCGCTTGACCGTACCCGGACGGTACGTCATGACAACGATGCGGTCGGCCAGATAGATCGCTTCCTCGATGCTGTGCGTGACGAAGATGATGGTCTTCTTCAGCTCGGCCCAGATGCGCAGCAGCTCGTCTTGCAGGTTGCGCCGCGTCAGCGCGTCCAGGGCGCCGAACGGCTCGTCCATCAGCATGATCGGCGAGTCCAGCGCGAGCACGCGGGCGATCGCCACACGCTGGCGCATGCCGCCCGACAAATCTTTCGGGAACCGATGGCGGAAGTCGCTCAACGACAGCATCGCCAGCAATTCGTCGACCTTGGCGTTGATCGCTTCCGCATGCATGCCTTTGATCTCCAGGCCGAAGGCGATGTTCTTTTCCACCGTCATCCAAGGGAACAACGCGTACTCCTGGAACACCATGCCGCGCTCGGGGCCGGGACCGGTAACCAGTTTGCCGTCGGCGGTAATCGTGCCCGACGACGGCAGCGAGAAGCCGGCCACCGCGTTGAGCAAGGTCGACTTCCCGCAGCCGGACGGACCCAGCAGGCAGACGAACTGGCCTTGCGGAATGTCGAGGTCGATGTCCTTCAGGGCGACCACATCGCGGGTGTCGGTCTTGAACACCTTGTTGACGCCATTGACTTGGATATGGGTAGCATTCATCTCGTTCATCTTAATTCTCCAGACCGCGATGCCAGCGCAGCAAATGATTGTTCAGTTTGTTCATGCCGACGTCGATGATCAGGCCCAGCAGGCCGATGCTGATCATGCCGGCGATAATCTTGTCCGACCAGAAGTACTCGCGCGCCTCGAGGATGCGGAAGCCGAGACCGTTATTGACGGCGATCATCTCCGAAACGATGACGACGATGAAGGCGGTGCCGATGCCGATGCGCACGCCGGACAAAATGTACGGCACGGCGGCCGGCAGCATCACGCGCAAAAACATTGTGCGCTGGCTGGCGCCGAGATTGCGGGCGGCACGGATGTAGATGCCGTCGACCTGGCGCACGCCAGCGATGGTGTTGACCAGCACCGGGAAGAAGGCGCCGAGCGCGATCAGGAAGAATGCCGGCGCGTTGCCCAGGCCGAACCACAGGATCGCCAGCGGAATGTAGGCGATCGGCGGAATCGGCCGCAGCACCTGCATCAGCGGATTGAGCCAGGCATACATGCGCTGGCTGGCGCCCATCATCAGGCCCAGCGGCAAGGCCAGGCCGGCGCCGATGGCGAAGCCGATCACCACGCGGTACAGGCTGCTCAAGGTATCGCCCAGCAGTTCGCCGGACAGCGCCCACGCCAGCCACGAGCCGGCGGCCGGATCGTAGACGGTCAGCGGCAACAGATACTCGATCCATTTGGCGACCACCGCCACCGGCGACGGCAGCACTTGCGGGTTGACCCAGCCGAGCATGGCGCTGGCCTGCCACAGCGCGACGACGATGAGCGGGACCACGGCCCCGACGGCGCTCTCGCGCCAGTTTTGCTTGTTCATCCAGTCTCCTTTATCGTCGCCGGCTTACTTGATGCCCAGGCTTTTCTTGGACGCGTCCAGCAGGTCGGTCTTGACCCAGTCCTTGGCCACCGGCGGCTTGCGCATCTTGCCGACGCCGGTCTTGAGCATGATGTCGGTGGTGATCTGGATGTGCTCGGGCGTGACGTCGTAGCTGTACGGCGAATTG
>DASVTJ010000127.1:0-4017 GCA_036387635.1 Duganella sp. | reverse complement strand
CCACAGCATGCTGGTCGACCCGTGGGGCGCGGTCAAGGACGTGCTGGCCGAGGGCGAGGGCGTGGTGCGGGGCGAGATCGACCCGCTGTTCATCGAAGGCGTGCGCGACAGCCTGCCGGCGCTGAAGCACCGCACCATGTGAGCGCATCGAAGATCATGCTGGTTTACACGTGCCCCATGATGCCCAAGCGCCGGGCGTGACGGTCCAGCCGACGGAAGACGACGACTCCCGCATGGAGCCATAGCAATGAAATCAGGCTGATCGTCAGGTAGCTGGCCCACGGCAAATTGTGTCCCGACGCGGCCAGTCGCGCCGCCGACGCGCCGTAGGCAAACGGCAGGACCGAGGCCAGGTTCAGCGGATAGGCGGGGTAGGTGATGACGCCGATCAGCGCCGGGTAGACCAGCATTTGGATGGCTTCCGCCTTTCTGACAACGAGTAGAAGCCCTGCAATCATGTATCCGAGTCCGACCAGTGACGGGGTGGCCAGCAAAATGGTCGCAATCATTTGGGCGTAATTCATATTAAGTCGCCCGCCGGTGAGCACGCTTGCGGCTGCAAGCATCAACACCAGGATGCCCAAGCCGCCGGCTAAAGTCAGCACCCCCCGCATACCGAGGATGGCCCACAACGGCAGCGGAGCGATGCAAATTTGTTCCAGCGTCCGCTGGCGAATCTCTTCCGCAATCTCGGCGGAGGTGCTGGAATAAGCCGTGCTGGCAAACGTCCACAGCGCAAAGCCGACGATCAGCCCGTCCAGTTTTCCCGAGCGGACCGATACGTCGCCCAAGGCGGTGACCGCGTAGAGCAAACCCGAAAACACTAAGAGGGTGGCAATAAACCCGGCAAGGGATTCCGGCCAGTAGCGGCGTGTCTGATAATAGTACAGACGGGATTCATTCCATAGATGCCTGAAAATTCGCACGTTACTCAGCCTCGGCCAGGCAAATGATTGACTGGCAAATTTTGTTGATGAATGCAAGGTCATGCGAGCAGATCACAAATCCACAACCTTTCGCTGCCATGCTGAGTATCACCGCCTCCAGCTGTTGAACGCCTGCCTCATCCAGGCCGTTCGTGGGTTCGTCCAGCAAGACCAGCGTCGGACCGTGAACCAGCGCAAGCAGAAGCGCGCTTCGAAGCTTATTTCCTGTTGATGATTTTCGAACGGCGGAGTTGATATCGGAGAGGCCCAAGTCGGCGCAAAGCTGCTGGAACGCGCCAAGGCTGAAATCGCATTGGCGCAGCGAGCAGTAGTATTTTGCGTTTTCCAACGTAGATAACCGTTCCATTAAATTCGCGCGGCCCTCCAGCACAAGGCCCAGGTGCCGGCGCCGGTCTCCCGCCAAATGCCACTCGACCCGGCCATGGTCCTGGACGCACAATCCCGCGATTATTTTTAGCAAAGTGGTTTTGCCGCAACCGTTCGGACCGAGCACGCCGACGATATCTCCACGGCTAATTGTCATGGAAAACCCCGCCAATATTTTTATTGGTTTTCCGTTTTTTTTATACGTTTTGCCGATATCCACTAGACTTACAATAGTGCCGACGCTGATCATGGGATGAGTACTCTTTTTCGAGAAATTGCAAAGATGAAATTGCCACGGCTGAACAGCGCGCCAAACACTTTGCAGAGGATATGGCCGTTGCGGGACAGCGTTTTGAGCGCGCTCAGATGAGATGGGCGTTATCGAATGCATCTTGGCTGAAAACTGTTGCGTTGAGCGACGCCAACCCGCGCCGAGACAGCGCCGTCCATCGCGTGGCACAATGCGTGCATCCACTAGAAAGACTTCGCCATGACTCCTTTTGAACCCAATCTGTCCACCCTGGCCGTCGCGCGCGATATCCTGCTGACGCCGTTCGGGCTGGACGAGGCAAAACTGCTCAAGACGCTCGGCGCGATGTTCACGCACAAGGTCGACTATGCCGACCTGTATTTCCAGTTCACCAAAAACGAAGGGTGGAGCCTGGAAGAGGGCATCGTCAAGACCGGCAGTTTCTCGATCGACCAGGGCGTCGGCGTGCGCGCGATCTCGGGCGACAAGACCGCTTTCGCGTACTCGGACGAGATCTCCGAGGCGGCGCTGATGGACGCGGCCGCCGCCACCCGCACCATCGCGCGCGCCGGCGCCGGCAAGATCAAGGTGGCCGGGGCGATGATGCCGACCGGCGGCCGCTCGCTGTACCTGCCGAACGATCCGCTGGCCTCGCTGGACGCGACCGCCAAGGTCAAGCTGCTCGAACGCGTGGAAAAGATGGCGCGCGCCAAGGACCCGCGCGTGGTGCAGGTCATGGCCGGGCTGTCCGGTGAATACGACGTGGTGCTGGTGGTGCGCAGCGACGGCGTGCTGGCGGCCGATATCCGGCCGCTGGTGCGCGTGTCGCTGACCGTCATCGTCGAGCAGAACGGCCGGCGCGAGGTGGGCTCGTCCGGCGGCGGCGGGCGTTACGACTACGGTTATTTCAGCGATACCTTGCTCGACTTTTACGCCACCGAGGCGGTCAAGTCGGCGCTGGTCAACCTGGACGCGCGCCCCGCGCCGGCCGGCCCGATGACGGTCGTGCTGGGGCCGGGTTGGCCCGGCATCCTGCTGCACGAGGCGATCGGCCACGGGCTGGAAGGCGACTTCAACCGCAAAGGCTCGTCGACGTTCTCGGGCCGCATCGGCGAGCGCGTCGCCGCCAAGGGCGTGACGGTGGTCGACGACGGCACCTTGGCCGACCGCCGCGGCTCGCTCAACATCGACGACGAAGGCAATCCGACCCAGTGCACCACGTTGATCGAGGATGGCATTTTGAAGGGCTATATCCAGGACACGATGAACGCGCGCCTGATGAAGATGCCGGTGACGGGCAACGCGCGGCGCGAGTCGTTCGCGCACCTGCCGATGCCGCGCATGACCAATACCTATATGCTCGGCGGCGACAAGGACCCGGAGGAGATCCTGGCGTCGGTCAAGAACGGTTTGTATGCGGTGAACTTCGGCGGCGGCCAGGTCGATATCACCAACGGCAAGTTCGTGTTTTCGGCCAGCGAGGCGTACATGGTTGAAAACGGCAAGATCACCTATCCGGTCAAGGGCGCGACGTTGATCGGCAACGGCCCGGAGGTGTTGAACCGCGTGTCGATGATCGGCGACGACATGCGGCTCGATCCGGGCGTCGGCGTGTGCGGCAAGGAAGGGCAAAGCGTGCCGGTGGGCGTCGGCCAGCCGACGTTGCGCATCGATGGCGTGACCGTCGGCGGCACCGCTTAACCCGGAATCCGGAACCCGGAACCCGGCACCCGGAACCCGGCACCCGGAACCCGCGTCCGGCGCCCGGGATGCGGGTTCTGCGTCTCCATCCTCCGCTTAGAACTTATACGTCGCCTTGACGTAGAAGGTGCGTCCCAGCGGGTCGGTGTAACGCGGATCGTAGCCGCTCTGGAACGTCGTGCCCTGGTTGGTGTATGGCGGATCGGTGTCGAACAAATTCTTGATCCCCACCGTCAGTTCCGTGTTCCTGATCCCCGCGTAGCTGCCCGACAATGAATACGTCGAGTACGCGCGGACCTTGTGCACATAGGCGTCGGCCACATCGTTCTGGTCGACATAGCCGCTCAGGTACTTGTTGGCGAAGCTCGCCGCCCACGGGCCTTTTTTCCAGTTGATCGCGGCGTTGTGCTTCCAGCGGAACACCGGCGACTCCTCCGCATAGACGCCGACGTTTTGCACGTACGCGCCGCCCGGTTCGTTCTGGTACTCGTAGCTGTGCACCCACGTGCCATCGACGACGAAGCTGAAGTCGCCGGCCGCGCTGCGCGGCAGTTTCCAGCGCAGGCTGGCGTCGATGCCGGACGTGTGCACCTCGCCCAGGTTGTCCAGCACCGCGTTGACGTATTGCAGCGTCTTGCCGTCGGCCGCGTACACGAAGTAGCTGGCGTACTTGTCGTAGTTATCGAAGATCGTGGTTTCCGACACCGTGCCGATCTTGTCCTTGATCTTGATGTTGAAGTAGTCCAGCGACAC
>DASVTJ010000126.1:0-7753 GCA_036387635.1 Duganella sp. | reverse complement strand
TTGACCCACTGGTTCACGACCCAGTCGCCGCTGGTTTTTTCGGCCACGCGGATGGTGCCGGCGTCGAGGCCCGCGATCACGTGCGAGACGGCGTCGCGCAGTTCGGCGGCGCCGTTGGCCGGGTTGATGTTGGCGCGGTCTTCCCACGCCTGGTCGATAATTTGCTGGAGTTGTTGGGTCATGATTGGCTCAATTATTTGCTTGGTTGATTACTTGGTTGCTAAGGACTTGCAGAATTGGACGATGCGCTGCGCGGCTTCCAGGCCTTCTTCCGTCTCGGCGACGAGCGCCATGCGGATGCGGTTGCGGCCCGGATTGGCGCCGTGGGCGTCGCGCGCCAGATAGCTGCCAGGCAGGACCGTGACATTATATTCGGCATACAAGCGCTGCGCGAATTCGGTGTCCGACAAACCGGTTTTGCTGACGTCGGCCCACAGGTAGAAGCCGGCGTCCGGCAGCTCCACCGTCAGCACTTCTTGCAGCAGCGGCGTGATGGCGTTGAATTTGGCGCGGTATTTTTCGCGGTTTTCTTCGACGTGGGTTTCGTCGTTCCAGGCCGCGATCGAAGCAGCTTGCACGGAAGGGCTCATGGCTCCGCCGTGATAGGTGCGGTACAACAGGAATTTTTTCAGTACTTCGGCGTCGCCGGCGACAAAGCCCGAGCGCATGCCCGGTACGTTGGAGCGCTTCGACAGGCTGCTGAACACCACCAGGCGCGCATACGGCCGCCCGACCGTCGACAGGCCGAGCGTGTGCGCCGCCTCCAGTGCGCCCAACGGGGCTTCGTCGCCGTGGAAGATCTCGGAATAGCACTCGTCGGCGGCGATGATGAAGTCATAGCGCTCGGACAGCGCGAACAGATTTTCCCAATCGGTCAGGGTCAGCACGGCGCCGGTCGGATTGCCGGGGGAGCACAGGAACAGCAGCGACACGCGTTCCCAGACCGAGGCCGGGATGCTGTCGTAGTCGCAGCCGAAATTGCGGGCCGGGTCGGAGTTGACGAAGTACGGCTCGGCGCCGGCGAGGTAGGCGGCGCCTTCATAAATTTGGTAGAACGGATTGGGGCACACCACCAGCGACTTGGCGGCCGGGTCGATCACCGTCTGCGCCAGCGCGAACAGCGCCTCGCGCGAGCCGTTCACTGGCAGCACCTGGGTGGCCGGATCGATGGACGGCAGGCCGTAGCGGCGTTCCAGCCAGCCGGCGATGGCGCCGCGCAGGGCTTCCGAGCCGATCGTGGTCGGGTAGCTGGCCAGGCCGTCGATATTGTCGATCAGCGCCTGCTGGATGAATGCCGGTGTTGGATGTTTGGGTTCGCCCATGCCAAGGCTGATCGCCTTGTGCGCCGCGCCGGGGCTGACCTGCGCGAACAACTGGCGCAGCTTTTCGAACGGATAGGGTTGCAGCTTTTCGAGATGTGGATTCACTGAGGTGCCAATGCGGATCGTTGAAAGGGGGGGCAGCGTAGGTCAGGCATTATAGCGCCTCCGTCAGGGCTGGGTTGATACGGTGGCACCCATGTCAAAAAGTACAACTGACCTGATTGATAATTGGTGCGATACTTAAGGCATCAAAGGATCAAGGATCATTTATGCAAGTCGAACAATATGACAATGCCCTCGGCGCGGAGGTCACGCGGCGCGTGATGGCGATACGCCTGATTACCGGCTTGGTGCAAGGCGCGCTGCTGTACTGGCTGTACCAATCCGGCAGGGACGGGGTGTGGCCCGCCACGGCACCGTATTTGTTTATGCCGTTGTTCATGCTGGTGCTGTTGCTGCCGGTGGTGCTGATCTCCAGTCTTGGCCACATGGCGCCGCGGAAGGTGCTGTTGTGGACCCTTGGCGCGGCGGCGTTTCTGCTGGTGGTGTCGCTGCACGAGGCCTGGCGCGGCATCGGACTGGCCGAATTCAATCTTGGTTTCATGGGACGGCCGACCAAGTACTCGCCGTCAATGCTGCTGATTGTCTTTTCCGCCTTGTTCCTGTATATCGCCCATGCGCTGGTGATGGCGGCGGCGATCGACGAGCGTCGCATCGCCACCTATGCCAGCTATTTCGAGATCGCCTGGAAGCTGGCGATCCAGCTGCTGTTCTCGGCGTTTTTCGTGGCCGTGCTGTGGGCGGTGCTGTGGATGGGCGCCGGCTTGTTCGGACTGGTCAAGCTCAACTTCCTCGAACGGCTGCTGGAGGAATCGTGGTTCGTGGTGCCGGTGATATGCTTCGCCTTCTCCTGCGCCCTGCACATCACCGACGTGCGGCCGGCCATTGTGCGCGGCATCCGCACGCTGCTGCTGGTGCTGTCGTCGTGGATTCTGCCGGTGGCGGTGGTGATCATCGCCGGCTTTCTGTGCACCTTGCCGTTCACCGGACTCGATGGGCTATGGAAGACGCGCCACGCGACGCCGCTGCTGCTGACGGCCGTCGGCGTGATGGTCGTGCTGATCAACGCGGCGTTCCAGAACGGCCACGCGGCGGCCACGCTGGCGATCCGCATCAGTGCGCGCACCGCCGCCATCCTG
Organism: Duganella sp.; assembly: GCA_036387635.1. Taxonomy (GTDB): domain Bacteria; phylum Pseudomonadota; class Gammaproteobacteria; order Burkholderiales; family Burkholderiaceae_D; genus Rugamonas. Next base: position 5,232 of record DASVTJ010000126.1, on the reverse strand, counting down.
GTGCTGCCGTTGACCGGCATCGCCATCTACGCGCTTGGCCTGCGGGTGCACGATTATGGCTGGACGTCGGACCGCATCGTGGCCGCCGCCTGCATCCTGGCCGCGTCGTGCTACGCCATCGGCTACCAGTGGGCCGCGCAGCGCTACGACACCTGGCTGGTACTGGTGGCGCCGGTCAACGTGGGCACGGCGTTTGTGGCGCTGGCGGTGCTGCTGGCGCTCTTCACGCCGATCGCCGATCCGGCGCGGCTGTCTGTCAATAATCAGGTCGGGCGTCTGGAAAAAGGCTTGGTCAAGGCCGACAAGTTCGATTATGACTACCTGCGTTTCGATGGTCAGCGCTACGGGCAGGCTGCGCTGGTGCGGCTGGCGCGTCAGGGCGTCGGCACGGAGCCCAAGCTGGTAAGCGAGAAGGCCACCGCCGCGCTGAAACGCACTGCCCGCGATCCCTTCGAGGGCAATGCGGCCACGTTGGCTCAAATCGCCGCCAACATCACCGTATGGCCCGCCGGCGAGCGGCTGCCCGAAGGGTTCCTGTCGCAGCGCTGGATTGACGAGGCAGGCCGCCAGCGCAAGGCGCCGCAGTCTTTATGCCTTATCCGCGCCGGGCAGAAATGCGACGCGGTGCTGATCGATGCAGACGGCAACGGCAAACAGGACGTGATGCTGATCGACGGCGGCTACTCCATCGGCGCACTGTATTCGCAGCAGCCGGCTGGCGAATGGGAACTGGTGGCCCATCTCAGCGGCACCACCTGCAAACCTTTGCTCGGCGAGGTTCTGGCAGGCCGCTACACCTTGGCGACGCCGCGTTTCAAGGCGCTGGAGGTGAAGGGTGTGCAGCTCCAGTTCGAGCCAGTCTTCAACCCGCGCGACTGCGCACTACCGTGAAGCGGCGCCGTTCGGGATGCGCTCCGCCAGAAAATCGATAAAGGCGCGCACCCTGGCCGGCTGCTGCCGCCGGCTTGTATAGTAGGCATACAAGTCCGCCGGCGGCAGCGTGTAATCGGCCAGCACCACCTGCAGCCGGCCGCTGTCCAGATACTTGGCCGCGTCCCATTCGGAGCGCAGCAGGATGCCGTGGCCGTCGAGCGCCCATCCCAGCACCACGTCGCCGTCGTTGCTCGACAGGCTGCCGCGCACCTTCACCGTCTCCGCCTTGCGGCCTTTTTCCAGCTTCCAGCTACTGTAGGCGTCGTCGTTCTGGCGGTGCAGGATGCAACGGTGGCGCAGCAGATCCAGCGGGACGCCCGGCATGCCGTGGTGCTTCAGGTAAGCCGGCGACGCGCATAGAAAGCGCTGGTTGGACATGATCTTGCGCGCGCCCAGCCGCGTATCCGGCAGCTCGCCGAAGCGGATACCGAGGTCGTAGGCGTCTTCCACCAGATTGATCGCGCGGTCGGTCAACTGCAAGCGCACCTCCACATCGGGATGGCGGCGCGCGAACGCCGACACCAGCGGCGCGATCGTGGTGCGGCCGAATCCCAGCGTGGCGTTCACCCGCAGCAGGCCTTTAGGCTGCGCGCGGGCGCTCGACACCGATTCCTCCATGTCGCGGATATCGCCGAGAATACGCGCCGCCTGCGCCAGATAGGTTTCGCCTTCGCTGGTCAGGCTCATACGGCGCGTGGTGCGGTTGAGCAGGCGCACGCCAAGGCGCTGCTCCATCAGCATCAGCCGCTTTGTGACGGCCGGCGGCGTCAGGCCAAGTTCGCGCGCGGTCGCGGCCAGGCTGCCCAGCTTCGCGAGCATCACAAAAAAGGAAAGCTCCGAGACGATATCGTTATTCACACTTTGTTCACTTCAGGTTAATAAAGGAAGTCATAGCGGTGAATTATACGACTGGTTTTGAAGAGTAAGCTGGCGCATTCCTTAAGGAGACAACCGCATGAAAATCGTCGAAATCCGCGAAAAGACCATTCCAATCAGCTCCCCGATCCGCAATGCCTATATCGATTTCAGCAAAATGACGTTGAGCCTTGTCGCTGTCATCACCGATGTGGTCCGCGACGGCAAACCGGTGGTCGGCTACGGCTTCAACTCGAATGGCCGCTACGGCCAGGGCATGCTGATGCGCGAACGCTTCATCCCTCGCATTCTCGAAGCCGATCCAGCCTCGCTGCTGAACGCCGACGGCAGCAATCTCGATCCGCACAAGGTCTGGGACTGCATGTACACCAACGAGAAACCCGGCGGCCATGGCGAACGTTCGGTGGCGATCGGCACCATCGACATGGCGATATGGGACGCGGTGGCGAAGATCGACGGCAAACCGCTGTTCCAGCTGCTAGCCGAACGCTATGGCGACGGCACGCCGGACAAGCAGATTTTCGTCTATGCGGCGGGCGGTTACTACTATCCGGGCCAGAGCCACGAGGCGCTGAAGGATGAAATGCGCAGCTATATCGACCGTGGCTACACGGTGGTCAAGAAGAAGATCGGCGGCGCCTCGCTGGACGAAGACTTGCGCCGCATCGATTCCATCCTCAGTGTGCTGGGCGACGGCCAGAAGCTGGCGGTCGACGCCAACGGGCGCTTCGATCTGGATACCGCGATCGCTTACGCCAAGGCGTTGTCGCAATATGACCTGTTCTGGTACGAGGAGGCCGGCGATCCGCTCGACTTCGAACTGCAGGCCACGCTGCGTAACTACTACGACAAGCCGATGGCGACCGGCGAGAACCTTTTCTCGATGCAGGACGCGCGCAACCTGATTCGCTACGGCGGCATGCGCGCGGACCGCGACTGGCTGCAGTTCGACTGCGCCCTGAGTTACGGCCTGGTCGAATATCTGCGCACGCTGGACATGCTGCACCAGCATGGCTGGTCGCGCAAGCGCTGCATCCCGCATGGCGGTCACCAGATGTCGCTCAATATCGCCGCCGGTCTTGGCCTCGGCGGCAACGAGTCGTATCCCGACTTGTTCCAGCCGTTCGGCGGCTTCCCCGACGGCGTGAAAGTCGACAACGGCTACATCACGATGCCGGAGATCGACGGCATCGGCTTCGAAGGAAAGGCGAATCTGTACAGCGCGATGCAGGCTTTGAGCGCCTGATCCCGATAAGGCCGAAAGCGGCCTTAGGGCTGGCGCCAGACCTGCTGCGCCACACGCATCATGTTGCGGCCCATGACCAGCGCGGCCTCGCTGTCGCTCATGCCGACTTTGCGCAGCGCGGCGGCCAGCTCGCGCCAGACTTCCGGCGGCGTGAAGGTCGGCGGCCGTTCGGCGCTGTAGCCGGCCGACGCCGGCCACCAGTGGCCCGGATCGAAGTCGCCCGGCGGCGTGTCGTCCAGGCCTGGCTGCTGGAAGCAGATATCGAGACCGATGCCGACGTGCGGCACGCCTACCAGATCGGCGATGTAGGCGACATGACGCGCGACGTCGTCGGCGCCAGGCTTGTCGGCGCCGACGAACCACGACAACCCAGAAACGCAAACGACGCCGTTGGTGTCGGCGCAGGCGCGGATTTGCTCGTCGGTGACGTTGCGGTCGTGCGGCACCAGCGCGTGCGAGTTGGTGTGGCTGAAGATCACCGGCTTGGACGACGCGGCCATGATATCGAGGCTGCACATGCGGCCCGTATGCGAACAGTCCATCAGGATGCCGGCCTCGTTGACTGCAGCCACCATGGTATGGCCCAGCGGCGTGAGGCCGCGCGGCAGGTCGTGGCAGCCGTCGGCCACGCTGTTGTTACGGTTATAGGCGAAGTGAATCTGGCGCACGCCCAGCTGCGCGTACAGCGCCACCATTTCCGGCTGGTCCAGCAGCGGCATGGCGCCTTCCAGATCGAAGCTGATGGCCATGCGGCCGTCGGCGGCGGCCTTGATGATGTCGTCCACGCTCGACACCAGCGTATAGCGTTCCGGCTCGGCGGCGATGCTGGCGCGGTAGCCGGCGATCACCGACATGACCTGCGTCAGCGGATTCATGTCGGCGCCCACGTTCAGCGAGACATAGTTCACACCTGCCGCGTGCAGCTTGCGCACCGGCGTGAAGTCGGCGTGCGGATGCTGCGGCAGGCAAACGTGGGCGTCCCAATTGATCATGGCGGCTTCTTTATCGAAAAGCCTATTCTGCATGAGAACGGGGCGCGGTGCCAAGTCCCGGCCCTCGCCGCAATAGTCATGATGGCCGCATGCTTTATACTGGCGGCCAATTCACACGCTTACTTAGGCCAACATGTCATTTTCTTCGCTGGGCCTTGCACCCTCCCTGATCAACGCGGTCACCGAAATCGGTTATCTGGAGCCGACGGCGATCCAAACCGCCGCCATTCCCGCCATTTTGCGCGGCGAGGATGTGCTGGGCGCGGCGCAGACCGGCTCCGGTAAAACCGCCGCCTTCGCGCTGCCGCTGCTGCAAGCGTTGCTGGACAACCGCAGCGGCGCGCGCCAGCTGCATGGCCTGATCCTGGTGCCGACGCGCGAGCTGGCGGCGCAGGTGGGCGAGTCGGTGCGCAAGCTGGCCGCGCATCTGCCGATGCAGATCAAGGTGTCGATCGTGTTCGGCGGCGTGTCGATCAATCCGCAGATGATGGCGCTGCGCGGCGGCGCCGACATCGTCATCGCCACGCCCGGCCGGCTGCTGGACCTGATCGACCACAACGCGCTGAAGATATCGCGCACCGCCATGCTGGTGCTGGACGAGGCGGACCGCCTGCTGGACCTGGGTTTCAGCGACGAGCTGACCCGCATTCTGGAACTGCTGCCGAAGCAGCGCCAGAATCTGTTTTTCTCGGCGACGTTCCCGCCCGCGGTGCAGGCGCTGGCCGACGGCATGCTGCACCAGCCGACGCGCATCGAGGTGTTGTCCGAACCGCTCAGTAAGCCGGATATCGAACAGCGCGCGATCATGGTCGATGTGCCGCGCCGGACCATGCTGCTCAAGCATTTGATCCAGGAGCAGAAGTGGAGCAGGGTGCTGGTGTTCGTCGCCACCAAGTACGCGGCCGAGCATGTGGCCGACAAACTGAATCGCAACGGCATCCGCGCCGGCGCCTTCCACGGTGAATTCAGCCAGGGCGCGCGCACCGAGGTGCTGGGCGACTTCAAGGCCAGCCGTTTGCAGGTGCTGGTGGCGACCGACGTCGCCGCGCGTGGCATCGACATCGCGCGATTGCCGGCGGTGGTCAATTACGACTTGCCGCGATCGGCCGTCGATTACACCCATCGCATCGGCCGCACCGGCCGTGCAGGCGAGAGTGGCGTGGCGATCAGCTTCGTCAGCGCCGA
>DASVTJ010000125.1:0-2314 GCA_036387635.1 Duganella sp. | reverse complement strand
CGACGGTATTACTTGCCGTCGTACGTCACGCGGAACACGCGTCCGCCGAAGTCGTCGGAAACCAGCATCGAGCCGTCGGCCATCGTGACCACATCGACCGGGCGCGCCACGACTTGCTCGCCGCGCAGGAAACCGTCGATGAAGGCGGTGTCGCTGACCAGCTTGTTACCGTACAGCGTAATCAGGCGCACGCTGTAGCCGCTCTTGGTGGTGCGGTTCCACGAGCCATGCTCGGCGACAAAAACGTTGTTGCGATACGCCTCGGGGAACTGCTTGCCGGTGTAGAACGCCATGCCCAGCGGCGCCACGTGCGGGCCCAGCTTGGCGACCGGCTCGACGAACTCCTCGCAGCTGCGGCCCTTGGCGAACTCCGGGTCCGGCACGGCGCCGCCGTGGCAGTACGGGAAGCCGAAGTGCAGGCCGGCCTTGGGCGCGATATTCAGTTCGCACGATGGCGTGTTGTCGCCCATCTGGTCGCGGCCATTGTCGGTGAACCACAACGCTTTGGTGGCCGGGTGGAAGTCGAAGCCGACCGTGTTGCGCACGCCGCGCGCATATTCTTTCAGGCCGCTGCCGTCGGCGTTCATGCTGTAGATCTTGGCGGACTTGGTGTCGTCGGTATCGCAGACGTTGCACGGCGCGCCGACCGGAATGTACAGCTTGCCGTCGGGACCGGCCTTGATGACCTTCTCGCCATGCCATTTGTCGTCCGGCAGGTCGACCTTGACCACTTCGTACGACGGCTTTTGCGCGTAGCGCTTGTCGATGTTGTCGAAGCGGATCACGCGGCTGATTTCGCCCACGTACAGCGCGCCGTTGAGCAGGGTCACGCCGATCGGATTGTCCAGGCCCGATGCGATGGTGACCACCTCGGCTTGCTGCTTGTCGGCGCGCGGCACCAGCGCGTAGACCTTGCCGGCCTTGCGCGAGCCGACGTAGACGATGCCGCTGTCGGAGACGACCATGCTGCGTGCCGCATCGACCTGGTTGGCGTAGACGCTGATGCGAAAGCCTTTCGGCAGTTTGAATCCGCTCAGGTCGATGCCGTCGTCGGCGGCCCTGGCGGCGGCGTTGGTGGAGGATACAGCCCCCGCCGTGGCTGTGGCGGCAGCGGCGGCAGGCGCGGCGGCGGTGGCCTTCGCGGCCACGGCCGGTTTGTCGGCGCCTGCTGCGATGTAATCCGCCAGCAGCGCGATCTGTGGCGCGCTGAGCGCGGGCGACCATGCCGGCATATTCTTCTCCGGAACACCTTTGCTGATGACCTTGATCAGGTTGGCCTTGGTCGGCGCGCCATGCAGCCAGACATGCTTGCCCAGCGTGGGACCGATGCCGCCCTCCATCTTAACGCCATGGCACGAGGCGCAATTGGCTTGATAGAGTTTTTCGGCCGTGATCGACGGCGCGGCGGCATGCGCCGACAACGGCAAAAGCGTCGAAAATGCCATGCCGATCGTGGCGGTGCGCAGAGCAAGCTGTTTCATAATTGTCCTCTGATGGATGAAGGCGTATTGTGCCAGTTTTATTTCCATCGGACATCCTGAAGAATGGATGGGTGATGCGGGAGGTTGGGAGCTGCGGAGGGTGGCGGAAGGCAGTAGGAGTCGAACTTACAGGAGAGCGTCTGACGCCCCCCACCGGGTTTGAAGCCCGGCCCCATCACCGGATGAGATTGCCTTCCGTTTTGCGATATCGGCGATAGCGGCGATATCAGCGATAGCGGCGTTATTCCGCGCTGAACGACCAAACGACGTTCGGCCGGATCAAGTGGACATTGCCAACGCGCCGAGTATAGCCGACACGATTGAAGAACTCCAAGATTTGTATCGCGCGCTTGCGTCCGACGCCGGTGGCGTCGCGGAACGACGACGCTTGCACTTCAGGCAAGGTTGCCACCAGTCGCGCCAGGTCGGCCAGCGGCGCCGGGTGGTAGAACAGGTCCGGCACCAGCTGGCTGATCTCGCCGGTCTTGGACAGTTTCAGCAGCAGGCGCCGCACCTCCGCCTCCGGCATCGCGTGTTCGCGCATCAGATCGCGCACCCAGGGCGGATCGAAACGGCCTTCGCGCAGCGACGCCAGCAGCGGCGCGGCCAGCGCCTGCTCGGCGTCGCTCAGCTCCACGCTGTGCGCCGGCAGATGCAGGCTGCGCCCGCGCTGTTTGATCCGCCCGTCGGCCGTCAAGGTTTCGATCAGGCGGCTCCACAGGCGCTCTTCCATGTCCGGCGCGACGATGCGCTTCAGGCGCCATAACTCCGGCCCCGCCTCGTCCGGCGCGCGGGCGTGGAATTCGGCCAGGCCGGCCAATATGCGCGCCTCC
>DASVTJ010000124.1:0-2606 GCA_036387635.1 Duganella sp. | reverse complement strand
TCAACGTCACCATGAAGCTGCTCGAGCAGGCCGCCAAGGCGCTGTCGACCGGTTACGACATCGAAGTGGTCGAGGCGCACCACCGCTTCAAGGTCGACGCGCCGTCCGGCACCGCGCTCAAGATGGGCGAAGTGATCGCCGACGCGCTCGGGCGCGACCTCAAGGACTGCGCCGTCTACGCGCGCGAAGGCGTCACCGGCGAGCGCGATCCGTCGTCGATCGGCTTTGCCACGATCCGTGGCGGCGACATCGTCGGCGACCACACCGTGCTGTTCGCCGGCATCGGCGAGCGCATCGAAATCAGCCACAAATCGAGCAGCCGCGTCACGTACGCCAACGGCGCGCTGCGCGCCTGCCGCTTCCTGGCCGACAAGCCGACCGGGTTGTTCGACATGTACGACGTGCTGTCGCTGAACTGATGACGCCCGTCGTCGCCAACCAGTTCACCCTGGCCCATTACTGGGAGCAGGGCGACGGCATCAGCCACGCCGTCGCCTTCGTGCTGCTGGCGATGTCGCTGGTGAGCTGGTATTTCATTTTGTCGAAGGCCTTCGCGGCCTGGCGCGTGCGCCGCGCGTCGCCGGCGGTGCAAGCCTTCTGGGACGCGCCGACGATGCAGGACGGCGTCGCCGCGCTGACGTTGACCGACCCCGAGAAAATCTATCTGCCGCTGGCGCAGCAAGGCGCGGCGCAGTTGACGGTGGCGGAGCGGCCGTCCCTCGGCGGCGAGATGGACCGCGCCGCGCAGGTGACGCGCGTGCTGCGCGTGGCGATCCAGCGCTCGACCAACCGCCTCGAAGGCGGCTTGACCGTGCTGGCGTCGATTGGCGCCACCGCGCCGTTCGTCGGCCTGCTGGGCACCGTCTGGGGTATTTATCACGCGCTGGCCAATGTCTCGGCCAGCGGCGCCATGCAGATCGACAAAGTGGCCGGCCCCGTCGGCGAGGCGCTGGTCATGACCGCCATCGGCCTGACGGTGGCGATTCCGGCGGTGCTGGCGTTTAACGCCTTTAATCGCGTCAACCGCCTGACCCTGTCGGAACTGGACGCGTTCGCGCACGACCTGCATGCCTATTTGACCACCGGCGCCCACGCCGGCAAATAGCAGTTTTAGCCCACCTTCACTTGAGCCGGGAGCAGCCATGAGCTTTGGCGCATTCAACCATCACCGCCAGCCGGGACCCATGTCCGACATCAACGTCACCCCGATGGTGGACGTGATGCTGGTGCTGCTGGTGATCTTCATCCTGGCCGCGCCGGTGTTCACCAGCGCGGTCAAGCTCAACCTGCCGAAGGCGCAGGCGCAAGCGAGCGCGCCGCAAGCCGAGGCGGCCAAGGTGACCTTGGCCATCGACGGCAAAGGCAAGATTTTCTGGAATAACGAGCCGATCGAGCAGCAGGCGCTGGAAGCGCGGCTGGTCGAAGCGGCCAGGCAGGACCCGCAGCCGGAGCTGCAGCTGCGCGCCGACAAGGACACCCGCTACGAAGTGGTGGCGCAGGTGATGGCGGCGGCGCAGACCAATGGATTAACGAAACTGGGGTTCGTCACGGACCCGAAGAAAGAGCAAAAATAATGGCAACCGCAGAATTGAACGGCGCCGCGATCACCGACATGGCCGGCTTCCACGCCGCCTGCAAGGTGGCGATGGGCTTTCCGGACACGTACGGCGCGACGATGGACGCATGGGTCGATTGCCTGAGCTATCTGCGCGACGAAGACGGTATGAGCAAATTTCGCCTGAAGCCGAACGAGGTGCTCGACATCGTCGTCACCGACGCCGCCGCGCTGAAGGCCGCCGCGCCGGATATTCTGGAGGAAGTGGCCTACTGCGTGGCCGGCATCAACGAGCGCTACGAAGACTACGGCGAGAAGCCGGCACTGAAGCTGACGTTGAAATAATCCCGCCAGGGCGGGAGGTAAAAATTAACCGACGATCGGGATCTGCGCCTTGGCACCGGTTTCGCCGGGCGCCAAAGTCAGCACCTCGAAGCCGGTCTCGGTGACCAGCACCATATGCTCCCATTGCGCCGACAGGGACTTGTCGCGCGTCTCGACGGTCCAGCCGTCATCGAGTTCCTTCGTCGCCGCGCGGCCGGCGTTGATCATCGGCTCGATCGTAAACAGCATGCCCGGCTTGAGCACCACGCCCTGGCCCGGACGGCCGTAGTGCGTCACCTGCGGTTCCTCGTGATACACCTGGCCGATGCCGTGGCCGCAGTAATCGAGCACCACGCTGAAGCCAGCCTTCTCGGCCACCGTCTGGATCGCAAAACCGACATCGCCCAGCGTCGCCCGCGGTTTCACTGCGCGGATGCCGGCCCACATCGCCGCATAGGTGGTCTCGACCAGCTTGCGCGCGTTCTTCGACGGCTCGCCGACGTAGTACATGCGGCTGGTGTCGCCGTGCCAGCCATCTTTGATGACGGCGACGTCGATGTTGATGATGTCGCCATCCTTGAGCACCTCGTCGGGCGACGGAATGCCGTGGCAGACCACGTGGTTGATCGAGCTGCACACGGTGGCCGGAAAGCCGCCGTAACCCACGTTCGCCGGGATCACCTGCTGCACATTGACGATGTAATCGTTGCACAGCTGGTCGAGGTGG